>NZ_JAZGVT010000067.1:0-129555 GCF_036440755.1 Methylobacter sp. Wu8
CAGGGCAATCGCGCTTAAAAGTGCTTGAAAATATAATTTAGATGAGGTAATAATCCTATCATTTTGATTTTCAATGACAGCAAAACCAACACCTTCTATTATCCATCACTTTTCAAGCATTGAAGACCGCAGAGTAAACAGGCAAAAGAAACATCAGCTGCAAGATATTTTCTTCATTAGTATCTGCGCAATGATTTGCGGAGCTGATAACTGGGTTGCTATTGAAGAATTTGGTCTGGCAAAAGAAGAATGGTTCACCGAATTACTGGGTTTAGAAAATGGCATACCTTCGCATGACACCTTCGGCGAAGTTTATGCAGCCATTGATACTGAGCAGTTTAGCCTCTGTTTTTCCCGCTGGGTTGCTGATATAGCCAACATAACCGAAGGGGAAGTGATTGCGATAGATGGCAAGTGCTTAAGGCGCAGTTTGGACAAGGCCTCAAAAAAAGCCGCCATTTACATGGTCAGCGCTTGGGCACAGCAAAACAACTTGGTTTTAGGCCAAGTTAAAGTCGATGATAAATCGAATGAAATCACGGCCATTCCAAAATTACTTTCACGGCTTGATATAGCAGGGGCAGTGATTACTATCGATGCGATGGGTTGCCAAAAGAAAATAGCCAAGCAGATTAAACAGCAAGGCGGTGACTATGTGTTTAGCCTGAAAGGCAATCAAGGCAACTTGCATGACGATGTTAAAACCTTTTTCACTTCGTCTTTAGCGCCGGCAGTTGCCTCTGTTAGCTATGATGGTGAACATGGGCGTATTGAAACACGCACTATTCGTGCGACAGCCGATATAGCTTGGCTACAAGAGCGACATGACTGGAAAGGCTTGCAAAGCATTATCGCCGTCACCTCAAAAAGAGAAATCGGTGACAAGGTGGCTGAGGAAACACGCTATTTCATCAGCAGTCTTGATGTGAACGATCCGAAGCGATTAGAACGCGTGGTGCGGGCGCATTGGTCAATAGAAAACAATCTTCACTGGGTTTTGGATATTGCCTTCGATGAGGACAGCAATCGGACTCGCAAAGGGCATAGTGCTGAAAATCTAGCTGTTATCCGGCATATTGCCTTGAATCTGATCAAGGCTGAAAAAACGTCTAAAGTCGGTATCAAGATCAAACGGTTAAAGGCCGGATGGGACAATGATTATTTACTTCGTATCATCGGAATAATTTAAGCGCGATTGCCCTGTCCGTAGCGCCCCGATAAGTCTAAAGTTCTTGGTTGCCGGACAGAATGTTGCCAGATGGCGGCAGCGGATCGCCGAATTCGATAATAGAAATGGAAAGGGGGTTTTGAAAAGAATTGCCGGTATCAACCGGTACAGATATAGAGTTTATACCGAAATCAGGGTGTGGCTATGCCGGTCGCTTTGGGTCGATCCATCGGAGCCATAAGTGTTTGTAAATTCCGGTTTGCCTTTTAGAATATCCAGGGAGCGTTTGGTGTGGCGGGATAAAAGGTCGATACTGGCGCCGTTTTGTTCATTCAGGTTTCGGCATTCTGTGCAGGTGAGCATGAGCTGGGTCCAATTGCTCATTGATTGAGTGGCTAACAGGCCCGCTGTGACCGCCCTTTTAAAATATTCGTTGATACCTGCCTGATCGTTAGGCAGATTTTCGGTTGCCAAAACTTGAGTGAGTTGCGCGTTGAACTGTTCCATTTGCGCAACCAGCTGTTTTTTATTGGCAGCGATAGTGTTGATCAGTTCCGCCTGCTGTGTTTTTTTTAAGGCATCAGCTTCCTGAATAAGCTCATGATGCAGCTGTTGAGCCAGCTGGAGAGCATTGATGATTAGTTTTTCAGTAATCGGATATGTTTGCTCTATCATGTTCATGTGCTGTTTTCTTGAGACATTAATTTCTCAAATTGAATGAGTTTCTTTGCGGTCTTTTCAGTATTGACCGAATAGCTTCCGTCCGCGAGTGCTTTTTTTACCGCATTAACCCGATCAATATCTACCCGTGGCGTAGCTGAGCCAAGCGTCTTTTTCATTTCCTGCGTTGCGGCTGTCAATGCAATGCTATCGCTTTTCTCTGTGGTTGTAATAGCAACTTTTTTTTCGCCGTCGACTTCCGCTTTTGAGGGCGTTTTGATGGGAGTCGGGCTATTTGCTCTACCGGTTATCTCGATAGCCATGTCAAATTCCTTAAGATATTTTCATTTGCAAAAGTTATCGGCAGTGCGGTCAAAAACTTTAATAGTTTATTTGGCGAGATCATGTGTGAATTTAATATTTAACAGCGACCAATCCAGGTTCGATGACTGTTGCATTAACGATGCGCCCCGAGGACTGATTTTTAACGCTGATAAGTTGGCCTTTAATGCCATCCATCATCGCGACTCCGTTCATCCTGATCGAAAGATCCGCTCTCGTTGTGGTAATAATAACCTTATCTCCTCTTTTGACAAGTTTGGGTTCGACCAAGTGCCTAAAGCTAAGAATGCTTCCGGCATCTAATTGACGCGAAGCCTGTTTATTCTCAACGGGCTCTATTTCCGTGACAAAGTCGTCCCTGAGATTGGATACGTCTCTTTTTTCGATAGCAAGATGTTGTCGGGTGACAATTTCACCTCGACGCACCGTTTGAGATAAAACCACGACCATTTGATAAGACTTGATGACTGCGGACGTGAAAATCGACCATTTTTTTTCTGTATTACAACGCACGCCTACAGTCATTCTGCCGGCCTTAATGATATTGGTCGCTTTGAATGCTTCTAGCGGTTCGGCGCATTGAGGCAAATTTAGCCTGCTGTCCAATGGAATCAGCGTCACCTCATATTCACCCGGCAGGTTGATATTCTGCGCAATATATTCTTTAACCGCTTCACCAATAGATTCGTGCGATTGGGAACCTTGTTCCGCATGAGATGCGGAACAAATAAAGGCCAATACCAAAATGAGCGGGATGTTTTTTGTCATCGTTGAAGTTTGTTTTATGACGTATGTCAAATATTACGCACAATTGGTGCCAAGTTATTTTTCAGGTGTCAGTCAATTTATTGACGTATGCCCCCGGCCTGTTTGTTGCTTTATCTGTTTTACTGTTTATTGGCGGCTATTTTTTGCCGGATGACGGAGAGTATTTTAAGCGTAATCGCCAATAAATGAGCGGAAAATGACTTAATAATTCATATCATGATGATTTATATGTATTTAAAATTTATGGCATGTGCCGTGCTTTTATTTCTGCATACATAATCAGGAGGTAACTATCATGGCTATTAATTTTGACACAGCTCTTGGCATTCATTCTAAGGCCTTGGCTTTTCGAGAAAAACGAGGCGAGATACTGGCCGCTAATTTAGCAAATGCAGATACACCCAACTTCAAGGCGCGAGACTTGGATTTTAAGTCGGTTTTAAATCAAAGCCTGGCTTCGGGGGTACCCATGGAGCGTACTCATCAAGGGCATATTACACCACAGCAGCAAGTATTTGGAGCTAATGTCATGTATAGAAATCCCAATCAGGTGTCATTGGACGGCAACACCGTCGAACCCCATATCGAACAATCTAAATATGCTGAAAATGCGGTGCAGTATCAAGCCAGTTTACAGTTCCTCAGTAACAAATTTACCGGTCTTATGACCGCAGTGAAAGGTCAATAGTCATGTCTTCAAGTATATTTGATATTGCCGGTAGCGGCATGAATGCACAGTCGTTAAGACTTAATCTGGTCGCAAGTAACATATCGAACGCGAACAGTGTCGGTACCGATGCAAATGACGTTTACAAATCCAGGCAGCCGGTGTTTGCCGCTGAATTAAAGAACGTCATCGATAAGCAGAACGCTACCAGCAAGGTGAAGGTATTGGGAGTCGTGGAAAGCCAGGCTTCAGCTGTGATGGAGTTTGCTCCGAATCATCCGTTGGCCAATCAAGACGGCTTCATTTTTAAATCGAATGTTAATACGGTTGAAGAAATGGCCAATATGCTGTCTGCATCGCGCTCTTATCAAAACAATGTAGAAGTCCTGAACACGGCAAAACAGATGATGCTTCAGACTTTAAGAATGGGACAGTAAGGAGATAAAGATGGCTATTCAAGGTACAACAACTGATTACAGCAGCTTAACCGTTACGCCCAAAAAAGATTCCGAGGCGACTAGAAAAGCTTCATTGGGGCAAGAGCAGTTTTTAAAATTAATGACTGCACAGATGACGCATCAAGACCCATCAAGTCCGATGCAAAACGGTGAATTTATTACGCAAATGGCGCAGTTTGGGACGGTATCCGGCATCCAGGATTTGCAAAAATCGTTTGCCGATTTTGCCAGCTCGATCAACTCCAGTCAGGCATTGCAAGCAACGAGTTTAGTGGGGCGCTATGTATCCGTTCCCGGAACGAAAGCGGTGTTGCCGGCCGGCGGCGAGATAAAGGGCGCTATTAATTTATCGGACAGCTCATCCAGTGTTAAGGTCAAAGTCACCAATGCCAACACCGGGGAAATTGTACAAAATATAGACCTTGGCCAGCATAGCGCCGGAAAAGTACCTTTTGTCTGGGATGGTGTGAATTCAAATGGCGCCATGGCCAATCCCGGCGTGTATAAAATTGAGGCGACAGCCTATATCGATGGAAAAAATACGGTATTGGAAACAGATCTGAATGCGCAGGTTGACAGTGTCACTATGGGCAACGGTTCCACTGGCATGAAAGTCAACCTGACCGGATTGGACAGTGTGGATTTTAATAAGATTAAACAAATTCTTTAGGATTGGGGGTGTAACATGGGTTTTGCAACAGCATTAAGCGGATTAAAAGCCGCATCGACAAGTTTACAGGTAACCGGAAATAACATTGCCAATTCTCAAACCACCGGTTTTAAAGAATCGCGGGCGGAATTTGCCGATGTGTATGCTTCCAGTCTCGGCGGAGTCAGCAAGACTCAACCAGGAGCCGGCGTAAAAGTCACAGAAGTGGCGCAACAGTTCAATCAGGGTAATATCGAGTCCACCCAAAACAGCCTTGATCTTGCGATCAGCGGCAACGGTTTTTTTGTGTTGGCCGATGACGTGAATCTTCCCGATCCTGCCAATCCATCAGGGCCGGTCGATCCTTCGGTACCCAGCGCATATACCCGTAACGGTGCTTTTCAGTTAAACAGCGCGGGTAATGTAGTGAATGACAAGGGCCAGTATTTATTGACGTTTGCGCCCAACGGTACGACTGAAGCCGAGGGTTTCAGCGTCGGTGTTTTCAGGCCGCTAACGATCGATACCGCTCAGGGTTTGCCCAGCGCCACCGAAAATATCAATATGAAGTTGAATATCAACGGAGCTGCAAGCCAACCGTCAACGACGGTGTTCGACCCTAGAAATCCTTTGTCCTATAACAACACAACATCGATTACTACTTACGATACTCAGGGTAATGCGCATATCGCATCGACCTATTATGTCAAAACACCGGTCGCTAACGTATGGGATGCTTATTTGTTTCTCGATGGCTTCGGCATTACCACGGGCGGACAGGCTGTGCCGCCGGCAACGGCGCCGGACTCGACCGTATCGTCAACGGTTGACCAGCCTGGATTACCCATACCGATGACTTTCACCGCATCGGGCTTGCTTGATGAAGTCGGCCCTCGAGCGGCCTCGGTTAAGGCTGCGGCGATTGTGACGACGGGGGCCACGGCGGTTACCGATACTACGACGGCGTCTGCTGCGGCTGCGTTGATGGATTCAACGGCCATTCCGGTTGGAGCATATACCGCGCCGCTTGCCGCCACCGCTCTAGCCAAGGCCGTAGCGGCATCTACGACGGCGGCTAATTTTGCCGCCGCCGCGGCCGCCATTAACAGTACGCCTGCCGCCGCAGCGCTTGCCGCCACGGCTAAAAGTACCGCCGCCACTGCGGCGGCATCTGCAGCGGCTTATGCTACGGCTGCGGCGACCGTTACTGATCAAGCTACTGCCGACGCTGCCGCCATTCTTGCCAATACTGCGCAGACTGATGCAGCTACTGCGAAGGCTGCGGCCGATGCTTATAAGCTTGCTGTTGATGCGGCCTCTGCCGGCGCTTCGCAAGCGACCAAGGTGGATTTTGGCAACATTGATCTATCGCTTATCGATCCTAATATAAGTGTTGAGGATATGGCGTTCGATGTGGATTTTTTCGGCACCACCCAATTCGCGACGCCTTTTAGTGTCAATGGACTGGATCAGGACGGCTTGCCTGCCGGTAATTTGACAGGTATTGATGTTAACGATACCGGTGTGGTGTTTGCAAGATACAGTAACGGCGGCTCCAAGGCTTTGGGCCAAGTCGCTCTGGCTCGGTTCCAAAGCAATCAGTCGCTGGCCAAATTAGGGGATACCTCCTGGGCTACGACTTCAAGCTCGGGAGCGCCTATTTATGGCGCGGCCGGCGATAATAATTTCGGCGGGATTCAATCGTCAGCCCTGGAAGGCTCCAATGTGGATTTATCCGAGCAGTTGGTTAAGCTGATTATCGCGCAGCAGGCTTATCAGGCTAATTCTCAAACGATCACCACCGAAAAAAGCTTGATACAAACTATTTTGAATGCATAGTTTTTAGCTTGATATAGTTGGAACGATGTTTGCTTTTTATTCTGTTATAAGATTCTGGTTTTAAGGTAAAAGGGGAGCTGTTATGGACCGTAGTTTATATATTGCAATGAGTGGCGCCAAGCAGTCGTTACAGGCGCAAAACTCAAACGCCAATAATTTGGCGAATATGCAGACAACCGGCTTCAAGTCTGATTTGGAATGGTTCCAGAGCAGGCCCATGAACGGTGCGGGCTACCCTACCCGGGTTTTTGCGATGATAGAAAAACCCGGAACCGATTATTCCCCTGGCGCGATGCAGACGACGGGCCGCGATCTGGATGTGGCCATCAATGGTAAGGGATGGATTGCCGCTCAGGGGGGAGATTATGACAGTAAAGAAGCTTATACGCGTGCAGGCGATCTGCGTATTACGCCGGAAGGCTTGTTGAAAACCGGCGCCGGTTTGAAAGTGCTGGGACAGAATGGACAAATCACCATTCCGCCCGCCGAAAAGGTGACTATCGGAACTGACGGCACTATCAGTATTATTCCAATGGGTTCCGGTAATGCGACAACGCTGGTGCAGATTGACCGGATTAAACTGGTCAATCCTGAGATCGGCGAGCTGGAAAAACAAGGTGACGGTTTATTTCATACTAAAACCGGCGAACCGTTGCCGGTCGATGCCAGTGTCAGTTTGAATACCGGAACGTTGGAAGGCAGTAACGTTAATGCCTTTGTCGCGATGACGGAAATGCTGGAGTTGTCGAAAAACTTCGAGCTGCAAACCAAGGTGATGAAGACTGTCGATGACAACTCTGCAATGAGCGCCAAGTTGATGCAAATGGGATAGGTATCGCGGATCGGGATTTATGTGCGGAAAGCCGGGTTTAGCCCGGCTTTTTTTTAAGCTGAGTTCGGGCTTTGTGTGGATATGGAAAGATGGCACGAACCATGCTTTCAATTTAACTGAGACAATAAATTGGCACACAGGAGATTATCATGACAGAACGCTCATTATGGGTAGCTAAGACCGGTCTGGATGCCCAACAGACGAGAATGGCGGTTATATCCAATAACTTAGCGAACGTTAATACTATCGGTTTTAAGAAAGACCGGGCCATGTTTGACGATCTTATGTATCAGAATATTCGCCAAGTCGGTGGGGATACCACGCAGAATATACAAGCGCCAACGGGGACGCAGCTGGGAACCGGGGTTAAAACGGTTTCAACCGAAAAAGTTCATACTCAGGGCAATGTCCAGCAAACGGATAATGCGCTGGATGTGGCAATTAATGGCCGGGGCTTCCTGCCGATTTTAATGCCTAACGGTGAGACGAATTATACCCGTGACGGCTCGTTAAAATTAGATTCAACAGGGCAGCTGGTTACCTCCGGCGGATTAACGCTGAATCCGGCGATCACTGTGCCGGCCGACGCGATGAGCGTAACGATCGGGACCGACGGAACCGTATCCGCTTTGTTGCCGGGTACGACCGCGCCGAGCAATTTGGGACAAATTCAGCTCGCTAACTTCATCAATCCTACCGGGTTGCAAGCGGTTGGCGACAACCTTTACCGGGAGTCTGCCGCCAGCGGTGCGCCGATACTAGGAACGCCGGGGCAAGGCGAATATGGAACTTTGAATCAAGGGTCATTGGAAACGTCCAATGTCAATGTTGTTGAAGAGTTGGTTAACATGATCGAAGCTCAACGGGCTTATGAAATGAACTCCAAAGCGATTTCAACAGCCGATCAGATGTTGTCCTTTGTGACACAGCAATTATAACTAGAGGGTGATGGCCATGATGACTAAAAAACCTAACTTTACCTTAAGCATCGTTGCCGTCACGCTGTCGCTGCTAAGTGCTTGTGTAACTCCGCCGCAAAGAGATCCGGCATTTGCTCCGGTTGCGCCGGCCGATTTACGGCCGCCGGTACAAAGCAGCGGATCGATCTATCAGGCCGGATACGATATGCGTTTGTTTGAAGACCATACGGCAAAAAGGGTTGGGGATGTGCTAACCATTACGCTGTTGGAGAGAACCCAAGCGCAAAAGACTGACGACTTTGATGCTAAAAAGAACACTGCGATGTCAGCCGAAGTTCCCTCGATGTTCGGTATTGCGGCATCCGCTTTGACCGGGCAAAGCGTTAGAACCACCTTAGCGTCCAAAAAAGAATTTACAGGGACGGGCTCAGCCGATCAAAGCAATAGTTTAACCGGCGACATTTCCGTTACCGTCGTCAGCGTGTTGCCAAACGGCAATTTAAGCGTTCGGGGCGAGAAAAGAGTCACCCTGAATCAGGGGGATGAGTTTGTCAGGTTGTCCGGCATTGTCAGGCCGGTCGATATAAACGCAGCCAATATTATCACCTCGGACAAAGTGGCCGATGTAACCATTATGTATGTCGGCGAAGGCGCTATAGCGGACGCCAGCAAAATGGGCTGGTTGGCAAGGATTCTTCAAAGCCCATGGTTCCCATTCTAAGCTAAGGATTTTGACATGAACGCATTACATAAATATTTTACTCCGCTCATACTGGGCATTGTCTTTAGCGGGCCGGTTCATGCCGAACGCATCAAGGATATTGCCACTATCGAAGGCGTGCGGAGTAACCAGCTGGTAGGCTACGGTTTGGTCGTCGGGCTGGATAAATCCGGGGATAAAACCCCATTTACCGGGCAAAGCCTACGCAGTATGCTGGCGCGCCTGGGGATGACCTTGCCTCCCGGTATCGACCCTAAAGCAAAAAACATTGCGGCGGTTTCCATTCAGGCGGATCTGCCCGCATTCGCCAAGCCGGGTCAAACAATTGACGTTACCGTCTCTTCACTGGGCGACGCAAAAAGCCTGCGCGGCGGCACCTTGTTAATGAGTCCTTTGAAAGGGGCTGATGGACAGGTTTACGCTATCGCACAGGGCAGTCTGGTTGTGAGCGGCCTCAGTGCTTCAGGTAATGACGGCTCAAGCGTTACCGTCAATAATCCCAATGTGGGCCGCATCCCTAACGGTGCAATTGTCGAGCGCGTGGTTAACTCGTCTTTTTCTGACGGCGATGCCTTGATTTTTAATTTGCATAGTCCCGATTTTACTACCGCCAATCGCATGGCGGAGTCTATTAACAGGGTGTTGGGCGTTAATACGGCAAAGGCGCTTGATGCGACTTCTGTCAGGGTTAATGCGCCGGTGGATCCCACCCAAAAAGTGTCATTTGCTTCAGTGGTCGAAAACATGATGGTTACGCCGGATGATGCAGCGGCGCGCGTGATCGTGAACTCTCGTACCGGGACTGTCGTCGTTAACGGTAAAGTCAGGGTGCAGCCAGCGGCGGTGTCTCACGGCAGTCTGACCGTGACGATTACTGAAGATCTCCAGGTCAGTCAGCCTAACGCGTTTTCCAATGGCCAAACAAGGGTTACGCCTAAATCCGACGTAAAGGTTGAAGAAGAAAAGAACCACATGTTTGTGTTTAATCCCGGTGTCTCCCTGGATGAAATTGTTCAGGCAGTCAACAATGTAGGCGCCGCGCCCAGTGATTTAGTGGCTATTCTTGAAGCCCTGAAATCGGCAGGCTCCTTGCATGCGGAATTAATTGTTATTTAAAGCTGTTGTCGACCGTGGCGGATTGCTATCGCGATCCGCCTTACGCGGAGGTTGTTATGTTAAGTGGACCACAAAATGCCGATGTTTATACCGACTTTAGCGGTTTGGCCAAATTAAAAACCCAAGCCAAGGAAGCATCGCCGGAAGCATTGAAAGAAGTTGCCAAGCAATTTGAATCAATTTTTCTAAACAACGTGCTTAAAAGTATGCGTGAGGCAAAATTGGCCGACGGCATTATGGATAACGATCAAAGCAAGTTTTACGGCGAAATGTATGATCAACAATTGGCTTTGCATTTGTCAGGTTCTCCCGGCGTTGGTCTGGCTGACTTAATTGTCAAGCAACTGAGTCCCGATAGAGTTAAAAATGAAAAACAGGATATTGAAGATTATCTGAATAAATTCGGCGGTGTCTCACGAGGCGGTTCCGCACAGGCTCATGCCGCTAACCGGCAAGTGAGTGGCAAAGCCGACAGTTCTGCGGCCGGTTCCACAGACGATCAGGCTAAGATCAGCCCTTATACTCAGGATAGAAGTCCGTTTGATGAGATCACCGACATTCCGTTAGATAGCGATTCCGCGATGAACGGACTAAAGTCGGGGCGCACCGGGCCGATACAGTCGGCGGAAGAGTTTGTCAGCCGTTTGCATCCCTATGCCGAACGGGCCGCCAGGGAATTGGGCGTGGAACCCAAAGTTTTGTTGGCGCAAGCGGCCCTGGAAACCGGGTGGGGACGTTCGGTAATAAGAAACAGCAACGGCAGCAACAGCTATAACTTGTTTAATATCAAAGCCGATAAATCCTGGCAGGGTAAGCAGGCGCAAGTGGCGACACTGGAATTTGATCAGGGTATCGCTAAAAAAGTGAATGCCGGATTCAGATCCTACGATTCATACGAAGAAAGTTTCAGGGATTATGTGAGTTTTATAAAAAATAATCCACGCTATGGCGAGGCATTAAAAAAAGTCGGCAATGCGGAACAATATATGCATGAATTACAACGGGCGGGTTATGCAACCGACCCGAAATATGCCAACAAGGTAATAAGTATTTATCAGGGCGTTACGATGGCCGATTTTGAGCCCGATGTCATCATGGCGATGAATCAATGAGCAGATTAAGCGTGGCATCTAACTCCCGGAACAGGACGCTATCATGAGTGGATTATTATCAACATCATTGACAGGCTTAAGAGCCGCCCAGCGCTCATTGGAAGCTGTACAGCATAATATTTCCAATGTAAATACAGAAGGCTACAGCCGTCAGCGCGTGGAGCTTGGCGCCAGGCCCGCGCAATTTACCGGCGACGGATATATCGGCCAGGGCGTAAACATCAATAATGTCACGCGCAGTTACGACCAGTTCATTAATAAGCAACTGAGCTCCAGTCTTTCAGCGTTCGGCGAAGTGGATCGTTACCATCAGCTTGCTACCCGCGTTGATAATATAATGGCTGACGCCGGTACGGGCATAGCGCCCGTCATGAAACGTTTTTTTAATGCCGTCAATGAATTGGCGAATGATCCTTCATCGATTCCTTCCCGGCAGGTGCTGTTGGCTGAAACGGACGCTTTAACACAAAGCTTCAATACCATGAGCGGTAGATTTGAAGACATACGCGCGCTGAATAATAACGATATAGCCGTCATGGTTGACGAGATTAATTCTTTAGCTACGTCAATAGCCGATCTCAATGTGCAAATCGTCAATGACTTAGGCAAAACACAAGGCTTTAGACAGCCCAATGACTTATTGGACAAGCGGGATGCTTTGATTTCTTCATTATCTGAAATAGTCAACGTTTCTGTCGTTCAACAGAATGACGGTATGACCAGTGTTTTTATCGGTAATGGACAGGCCTTGGTTCTTAATGGCGGGGCGGCCGCGTTTACTACGCTTCAGTCGGAATTCGATCCGGGCCGTCTGGAAATCGGGATTAAGACGGTTAACGGCATCATGGAAATGACCGATCAGATAAGCGGCGGTTCGCTGGGCGGGTCGTTAAGATTCCGGGATGAGGTATTGGATCCGGCGCAGCAGAAACTGGGCCGGGTTGCCGTCGGTCTGGCGATGGATTTTAACGCCGTCCATAAAAGCGGCTTCGATTTGAGCGGCGCGGCAGGCCTGGACTTATTTAATTTTTCCGGCGTTGAAGTTCCTGTTATTCAAAGTTCGTCCAATAGCGGTAGTGCAGCGGTTACGGTTAATTTTCAGGATACCAATCCATTGGCGTCAGGAAGCCTGGATTTCAGCGATTTTAATTTGAAGTATGTCAATTCAGGCGGCGGGGTTGATTATACCCTGACCAGGATTCGGGATAATAAGGTGATTAACCTTACGGCTACCGATACTGTGCCGCCTACCGGCGTTTACAGCTTGTCGTTTGCGGCCACTCAGCCGTCAAATTTTGATCCAACCGATTTTACGCTGTCGACCAGCATCTCGCCCGGCGCTTTTACGCAGGCAGTGTCAAGCGGTACGGCGGCGGTAGCGCAAGAGGAACAGATCGGCGCATTTACAACTGCGGTGTCCAACGGCGCGGATACCTTTACCATGAACATCGACGGGATCCCCTTCTACACCGAGCCCGGCTCGGTCGGCGGCACCGTAACCGGCGCCGAACTGGACACCGCGCTGAATGCTTTTCTGGCCCAACCCGCCAATGCCGGAGCCTACACCAAAGTAAGCGGCTCTTTCAGCGGCGGCGACTTGGTGTTACGCAAGTTCTCCGGTACGGCGATTTCCGTTAACATCACCAGTAACTTCGCCACCACCCCCGGCGCTTTCGCGGCCAATACCGTCAATGTTGCGGGGTCGGTTGCCGTCGCCGCGACCGGCGGTCCCTTTACCCTGGAGGTCGACGGCCTGCAAATTTATACCGAAGCGGCATCGATCGGCGGCACGGTTACAAAGAACGAGCTTGATGCCGCACTGAATACATTCCTGACTACCGGAAGAGGGGCCGGCGTATATGTCAAAACCGGATCGTTTGCGACTAACGACCTCGTGCTCAGCAAGGCCGGTTCGGCATCCACTCTTACCATCAGCAGCAACTTCAGCGGCGTAGGCAGCACCCCCGGCGCGTTTTCAGGATCGACTACCGGCGTGACAGCCGTTCCGGCGGGCATTGATATAACGGTTGATTTGAGTGGGGGTAAAACCATTTCAGTCGGGGATCAATTTGTAACCCGGCCAACCTACAGTGCGGCCCAGAAGATTGGGGTTAATATCGATGACCCGAAAAAAATCGCGGCAGCCACCAATGTAGAAGTTGATCCGGTGACCAAATTGCCGGTGTTCCCCGCATCCATTATCAAAGGGGCGATGCCCAACGATAATAGGAATGCAATACTGCTGGCGGGTCTTGAGAATAGATTGGGCATGTTAGGCGGGAGCGCCTCGTTTAGCGATGCTTACGGTCAAATTGTTTCCGGTGTCGGAACCTTGACACGGACAGCCGAAGTCGGTGCTTCGGCGCAGGAAACCTTATTAAATCAGGCAAAGGACTCCAGAGAGAGTCTTGTCGGTGTAAACTTGGATGAAGAGGCCGCTAACCTGATAAAGTTTCAACAAGCTTATCAGGCATCCGCACAATCGATTTCAATGGCTAAGTCCTTATTCGATACTTTGATCGGCGCAGTTAGATAGGAGCGATAACAATGAGAATTTCAACAGCTTGGGCGCAACAGCTTAATGTTAACGCGATGGCCGGCCAGCAAGCTAAATTGGCTAAGGTGCAGCAGCAATTAAGCACCGGACTTAAAGTATCGACACCTGCCGATGACCCGGCCGCCGCGGTAAAGGTTTTGGATTTGCAGGCGACGATTGCCCAAACCACCCAGTATCAAAGCAATATCTCGACTGCCCGCGGGCGATTGAATATTGAGGAATCCGCGCTGGCAAGTTCAGCTAACATATTGTCACGCGCCAAAGAACTGACGCTTCAAGGTAAGAACGATAGTTTAAACAGCAACGACAGATTGGCGTTGAAGTTTGAAATAGATCAGTTGATTCAGGAAATGGCCGGCGTGGCAAATACCAAAAACGCCAATGGCGAATTTATTTTTTCAGGCGATTTTTCGACGGTACCCGCTTTTGCGCTACACCCTACGACAGGTGAATATGTGTACCAAGGCGGCCCGCAGCAGCGTGTTCTGCAAATTAGTCCTACCCGGCAGGTAGCCGACGGCGATTTAGGCTTCAATGTATTCGAAAATATAAACTCTACCAGTCCGGGGGCTGACGAGAACGGCAAGCGCAGTATTTTTAACACCTTAAAGTCGCTGTCTGATGGCTTGGCGGGGACTTTTAAGGCCACTCCGGCCCAAATCAGCGGCGACAGGTTTTTGCGCTATGGCTTGGATTATTCTGATCCTCTTTTGCCGCCGACTAAATTTGAGTTGGTGGGCAATATAGAGATGCTGCCTGCTACGGCGCCGCCGTCAGTCATCCCGCTTCCGGCCGCACAAATAGATCTGAGCGGTAAAGCCTTTGCTAATACCGAGGATGTGGTCACCGAGATCAATGCGCAGCTTTCAGGGGCGGCCGGTTTACTGCCTGCCGCTTTTGTCGCCCCTAACACGAATTTGCCTGTCGGTTCGCATTATAGCGATGTTATGCAGGCCCGGAGCAACGGCAATAGAATTGAATTTGGCGCGGTAACTGCCTATGTTACAGAAGCCACGGGCGTTAACACCAGCATCAAGATTAATAACACGTCAGGAACTTTTTTAACCGATGCCGGTTTTGTTGACGGGCAGAGTAATACGGGGGTTGACGTACCCGGTGCGGCAACGTCAACGAGCCAGATTTTTCAAGACCAGCTTGACGGTGTGTTAAACGATCTTGACGCGGCGCTGAATAGCTTTTTGGAAGCAAGAACCAGTGTCGGGGCAAGGTTGAATGCTTTGGATAATCAAGAGGCGCAAAATGAAAAGTTTGTATTAGACACGAAGACCACACTTTCCGAGACTCAGGATCTTGATTACGCCGATGCAATCAGCAGGTTTCAATTGCAATCTACCGCGTTGCAGGTCGCTCAGCAGACTTATGCCCAGGTAAGCGGGTTATCGCTGTTCAAATATCTCTAACGCAGGGCTTGATCAAACGTCAGGATCAAGGGTTTGGACGCCATAGCGGGGATTGATAGGACATCAGTCCCCTTTTTTTGTCCGAAAAAGAGGGGAAGGCCGGTAAAAGGTGAATCCGGTTTAGACGCACCTTTTATTAAAAAGCGAGGTTACGGATAAATTACTTTGGGCGTGAAGCTGGCGGCCGGATATTTAGGGTCGAACTCGGTTGCCTTTTCTGCGGGTTTTTGGTCTGAACATTTAGGTGAAGATTTGATCGCATCTTTGTCGATATAGACGACTTTAGGTTGAAAATTTGCAGCGGGATATTGGGCATCGCTCTCAGCCGATGCGGTCAATGAGGCCAATGCAATAACGGTAGTCGTCAATCCTAAGATAATTACTTTTTTCATATGATATTAACCCTGGGTAGTTTGTACGGTAAGCCCTGTAAGAATCCCCTCTAACATGGCTTGACGGTCAAGAGTATCGGATATTTTGAACGATGCCGCAACTGTTTTTCGATCCGGGAAACGGTCACAAAAGTTGTTTTATTTCAGGATGATGTTGTAGCAACTGCTGCCTGAATGCTTCAATAGCAAGCTCATTGTTCCGCTCGTTTCGGGGGATAGGCACGATGATTTCACTGATGGCTCGCATCGGCGTTGCCGATAAAAATACCAGCCGGTCAGCCAACGCAATGGCCTCGCGCAGATCATGGGTGACAAATAAAACCGTGTGCGGGCGTTGTTGCCACAGTTTCAGCAGCAGTTCCCTGACGTGCCTTGCGGTCGGCGCATCCAGCGACACAAACGGCTCATCCATCAGCAACACGTCGGGATCGACAGCGAACGCGCGGATGATTGCGACCCTGCGGCTCATGCCCAATGACAATCGTTCGGGATAAACCTGTTGCGCTTGGGTCAGTTGCATGGCCTCAAGCAAGGCGTCGATGACCTCGGGAGGCTGCGGTCGATCCAGCGCCAGCTCAATATTTTCCCTGACCGTCCGCCAGGGCAGCAGGCGGGGATTCTGGAAAACGTAGCCGATCTTGGGGTGCGTGTGTCGCCGTCCGACCAGAATTTCGCCATCGTAATCATTATCCAGACCGGCAATAATATTCAGCAGCGTGGTTTTGCCGCAGCCGGACGGGCCGACCAGGCAAATAAATTCATTCGAGTTCAGCGACAGCTCAAGGTTGGCGATGCTTGGCTTCGTCGCTGTCGGATAGGTTTTGTTGTTGATATTGATTTGGATGTCGGTCATCTGCGCCACCGCAGCGCTTTTTTGTCCAGCGGTTTTAAAACCAGCAGCTCTATCAGCTGAATCACGGCAACAAAAGCGATCGTATAAGCCAGAATACTTGCGACATCAAACAGTTGAAAGAACAGATGCAACTGGTAGCCCATGCCGTTGCTGCGGCCTAATAACTCGACCACCAGAATAATTTTCCAGATCAAGGCCAGACCCGAGCGGGTTGCGCCCATCACAAATGGATGCAGTTGCGGCCAGATCACATGAACCAGCGTTTTGCGCTTGCCGAAACGGTAACAGCGCGCCATATCCAGCAAATCCTGATCCAGCGCGCGCGTGCCTTCCCGGATCGTGACAATCACATTGGGCAGCTTGTTGATCACCACGGCGAGGATCGCCGCCGATTCAACCAGGCCGAACCAGACATAGCACAGGATAATGGTGACCAGCGCCGGAACATTTAGGAAAATCACCAGCCAGTTGTCAAAGAACGCATCGAGCTTTTTATTGCGTCCCAGCACGATGCCGATCGCGCAACCCAGCAGCATCGCAATGGTAAAACTGACCACCAGCCGGAGCAAGGTCACGCCCAAATGAAAAGGGAGTTGCCCCGATACGCAGCCTTGCCAGAAAACGTTGGCGACGGTTTCGGGAGACGGCAAGGTGTTGCTGTTTAAATAAGCGGCAAAACCTTGCCACATTGCCAAGAAAGCCAGTAATGACAAGGCGGGTAAAAAAATCTTAAGATTGATCAAGTTGCAATTATTGGGCAGTTAGAAAAATAGCATACAGATGCCAAAGGCGGCAGTTGAATAGTTTATTCAGCCGACCAGAATGTTCCGGGTTGCAGGGTATCGGAATGGCCTGTTAACTGTTTATTGCTTAAGGTGTGGAGCATCGTATAAATGCGCCCCGCCGCTTGTTGTTGTTCTTGTCCCCAGTGCTCAATGTTGCCCTCACAATAACGCTGACGAAGTTTGGTTTGGGTGGGTAAGTCATCCGTCTTGGTTAACGGGATTATTTTTTGCCAGGCGGCATCGGAGGTGCACAGCTGGTTTTTAGCTTGCTTGCCGGCCTTGAAGAAACTGTTAATCGCTTGTTTGCGGCTCATTGCCCAACTTTCTTTGAAAACATAGCCGAGGCTGGGAACATTCTCTTGAATGCCTAAACCTTTTAAGATGTCTCTGCCGTCAATTATCTGGCGATAGCCTTGAGCCTCAAGCTTGGCCGCAAAATGCCAGTAGGTGAGGGCGGCATCGACGCGGTTTTGCTTGATTTGCTCGCTGATCAGCGGCGGCGCACCGAAGACTTTTTCCACCGAGGCATTCAGGTCCAGCTGTTTTTGTTTGGCCAAGGCTTGTAGCAACAGCCAGTTTTTGTCCAGCTCGCCTCCGGCAATCCCCAATCGTTTGCCGTTGAGATCTTTTATGGAATGGATAGGGCTGTTTTCGGCTACAACCAAGGCGCCCGAGGTATCCGAATAGGGATAAAAAGTAAAATCGGAGCCGGTGGCGCGCAGGCTGGAAACCCAAATCCAGTCAGACACAATCATATCGACAGCGCCGGATTGCAGCGCGATTTTGCCGGCTTCAGCATTGGCGACGCGCTGTATTTCCAGTTGAAAATCAGTTTGGGGATTATCCTGTATAGCCGCAACCTCCCAATCGACCGTGCCGGAAGCCTGAACGCCAAGACGGATGACTGTTTTTTCCGCCGCATAACTGCCGGATGAGGCAAGCAGGCATAGACTGATAAAGAACAAGGCATTAAATTTCATGAAAGCTGTCTCTATGGCTAAAGTGAAAGATGACTATTCTATCGTATGCAGCGCTTGGTGCGGGGATGTTTGTGCTGTTATGAGTCTTGGCGATTCAACAAAAAGATGATGTCGGTCTCGGCCGCGTAGCCATTTGGCGGGTAATGGTCTATCTTTAGTAGCAGTAGATTTCATGTCAGCCGGTATTGACTGCAAAAAAATGCGGCAGATACGAAGGATACGAATTTTTCCTTTGTTGTCAAAACTCCAAAAGGAGAATTGCTGTTTTTATATGGAGTTTTTACTCAGTCTCGAACGGGTTATGAATTTGTGAACGCATCCGCCACTACCAACTATCACTGTTTTTTTACCCGAGGTGTTTTACTGATCGCGGCGGTTTTATTTTCCGGCTGCGCCGGCACTCCAGAAACCAAACCTACTGCGGATTATTCACCGATGGTCAGTTATGCGCTGAGCTTGCAGGGTACGCCTTACCATTACGGTAAGAGTTCACCTTCGGAGGGTTTCGATTGTAGCGGATTTGTTAAGCATGTCTACGAGCATCAGGGCATATCGTTGCCGCGCACGGTTCAGGGAATGGCCCAGTCGCTGAATCAGGTTCCGAAAGAGGATCTTCATTCCGGCGATCTGGTCTTCTTTAATACCGACGGCAAGCCGTTTTCCCATGTCGGCATTTATGTCAATAACGATAATTTTATTCATGCACCCAGTCAGCGCACTGGAAAAGTGCTGGTATCCAGCCTTAAAAACCGTTATTGGGAAGAGCGGTTTATTTGCGCACGCCGTCCATAGCTGTCGGGGATATGGGGCTGTAATAGGCCGGCAACGACGCGGCTACCTATAAGCCCTAAACTGTTTTCTCGTTTGTTTGGATCATGCCCCTATTCATTTTGAACTTCAAAATAAACCGTTTTTTAGAAATTTGTAATTTCCGATGACTTTTCAAACAGCGGCTTAGAATTACTTTGTTCCTGTTTGCAGGTGATTCGCCGCGTCGCGCGCCAATGCGCTTAATTCTGAGCCATCGGCTTGTGCATATTCCAGCAAAGCCTTCCGCATGCGGGGTTCCCAGTTCCGTAAGATGTGATTCTTAACGCCTTCAACCGCAACTTGATGATCGGGTTCGGCGGCAAAGAAATTGCTAATGTCATTAGCCATTCTAATAAGTCTTTCGATGTGCATAGTTTTTAATGTGTTAAACGTTGTGGATGGGTATAAATAACATGTTTGTCGTGGCGGGCAAAACCAACCAACGTCACTCCGGCTTGTTCGGCAAGACGAATCGCTAATCCGGTCGGCGCGGAAATGGCCACTAATAAGCCTATGCCCAGAAAGGCGGTTTTTTGTACCATTTCATAACTGGCGCGGCTGGTTACGATAATGAAACCGGCGTTGACATCCCGACCGGTGCGGCATAACAAGCCCAGCAGTTTGTCCAGTGCGTTATGGCGGCCTACATCTTCGCGTAAATCGACAATACCGCGTTCCGGTTCAACCCAAGCGGCGGCATGAATCGCGCCGGTTAATTGATTTAAGGATTGTTTATGCTGCAAATCGCCTAAAGCGGCAGTTAATTGTGCGGCGCTGACGCTAACGGTGCTGTGTACAGGTGCAGGCTGGCGAATCGCCTGTTTCAAGGTGCTTGCGCCGCATAAACCGCAACCGGTGCGTCCGGTCAAGTTGCGCCCTTTATCGGATAAACACTGAAACCGCTCCGGCGGAATTTTGATGCTGACCTCAATACCGTTGGCGCGCTGATAAACCCGCGCCGATAAAAATTCTTTAGGATTTTGGATAATGCCCTCGGTCATGCTAAACCCTAAGGCAAAATCTTCCAAATTGGTCGGGGTGGCTAGCATCACCACATGAGAAATGCCGTTATAAACCAGCACAACCGGCACTTCTTCCGCGACATAATCCTGTTCCTGACTATGTTGGCTTCCCTGCCAACGCTGCACCAGCCTTTGCTGATAATTTGCCCAACCTAATTCCGCTACGAAGTCCAAACCTAAGTCTGGACTCGCTTCAGCATTAGGCATGCTGTTGTCCTGATTCCAGCAATTCCAATTGTTGCTCGGTGAAATCGCGATAGCTTTTTTGCCATTCCGACGGTTGATGCACTTTAGTAATTTGCACCGCTGTGACTTTATATTCGGGGCAGTTAGTCGCCCAGTCCGAATTGTCAGTGGTAATTACGTTGGCGCCGGATTCCGGGAAATGGAACGTCGTATAAACTACGCCGGGTTGCACGCGGTCAGTTACCGAAGCACGCAATACCGTTTCACCGGCACGGCTTTTGATGCCGACCCAATCGCCGGTCACAATGCCGCGATCTTCGGCATCATGTGAATGAATTTCCAGACGATCTTCAGAATGCCAAGCCACGTTGTCAGTGCGGCGGGTTTGTGCGCCGACGTTGTATTGCGACAAAATCCGTCCGGTGGTCAAAATCAGCGGGAACATCGGCGTGACTTTCTCGATAGTCGGCACATATTCGGTCAACATGAACAAGCCTTTGCCGTTATCGCGCAAGAAATGATCGGTGTGCATAACCGGCGTGCCTTCCGGCGCTTCCTCATTGCAAGGCCATTGGATACTGCCCAGCTCGTCAATTTTTTCGTAACTGACGCCATTGAAACTCGGGGTTAAACGCGCAATTTCATCCATGATTTCCGACGGATGGCTGTAATTCATCGGATAGCCCAATGCATTGGACAACAATTGCGTCACTTCCCAATCCGCATAACCCGCTAAAGGCCGCATCACTTGCCTTACCGGAGAAATACGCCGTTCCGCATTGGTAAACGTACCGGTTTTTTCCAGGAAACTTGCTCCGGGTAAAAACACATGGGCAAATTTTGCGGTTTCATTCAGGAAAATATCCTGAACGATCACGCATTCCATCGCCCGCAGTGCGGCATGAACATGCTTGATGTCCGGGTCGGATTGGGCAATGTCCTCGCCTTCACAATACAGCCCCATAAAGCTGCCGTCCAGCGCGGCTTCGAACATATTGGGAATGCGCAAGCCCGGATTGGTGCTTAACTCCGTTTGCCAGGCTTCGGAAAATAAGGCATGGGTTGCAGGGTCGGAAACATGGCGATAGCCTGGGAGTTCATGCGGGAACGAGCCCATATCGCACGAGCCTTGGACGTTATTTTGTCCGCGCAATGGATTGACGCCCACTCCTTCGCGTCCCAAGTTTCCGGTCGCCATCGCTAAGTTGGCGATACCGATAACGGTGGTTGAGCCTTGGCTGTGCTCGGTGACGCCCAAACCATAGTGGAATGCGCTATTATCAGCGGTGGCGTATAAACGCGCGGCGGCCCTGATTTCTGCGGCCGGCACACCGGTAATCGATTCGGTTGCCTCGGGCGCATGACGCGCATCGGCGATAAAAGTCCGCCATTTATTGAATGCGGCAACGTCGCAACGTGCGTTGACAAATGCTTCATCCACTAAGTTTTCAGTGACGATGACATGCGCCAATGCATTGACCAACGCAACGTTGGTGCCGGGGCGCAATTTCAAATGGTAGTCGGCTTTGACGTGCGGGGTTTTGACTAAATCAATCTCGCGCGGATCAATGACAATCAGTTTTGCGCCTTGACGCAGGCGTTTTTTCATCATCGAACCAAATACTGGATGGCCGTCCGTTGGATTGACTCCCATGACCACAATCACATCCGCTTTCATGATCGAGTCGAAATCCTGTGTTCCTGACGATTCGCCAAAGGTTTGTTTCAGCCCGTAACCCGTTGGCGAATGGCAAACCCGGGCGCAAGTGTCCACGTTGTTGTTGCCGAAACCGGCGCGGATCAATTTTTGCACTAAATAAGTTTCCTCGTTAGTGCAGCGCGACGAGGTCAGCCCGCCGATAGAGTCTTTGCCGTACTTGGCTTGAATGCGTTTTAATTCGGACGCTGCGTAAGCAATGGCTTCTTCCCAGCTGACTTCTTTCCAGGCATCGTTAATGCTGGCGCGGATCATCGGCTTGGTGATGCGGTCTTTGTGCGTGGCATAACCGAACGCAAAGCGCCCTTTCACGCAGGAGTGGCCGTGATTGGCCTTGCCGTCTTTAGCGGGCACCATGCGGATGACCTGCTCGCCTTTCATTTCGGCCCTGAATGAACAGCCGACGCCGCAATAGGCGCAGGTTGTCACGATCGCATGTTCAGGTTGGCCGTTGTCGATCACGGTTTTTTCCATCAGCGTCGCGGTCGGGCAGGCTTGGACGCACGCGCCGCAGGAGACGCATTCCGAATCCATAAAGGCTTCATTTTGTCCCGGCGAAACCTTGGAATCGAAGCCGCGGCCGTCGATGGTTAACGCAAACGTGCCTTGGGTTTCTTCGCAAGCCCTGACGCAGCGCGAGCAAACGATACATTTGCTGGGATCGAAGCTGAAGTAGGGGTTGCTTTGATCTTTTACGGCGTTCAGGTGTGTTTCAACCGGGTTGTAACGCACTTCGCGCAGGCCAACGGCGCCCGCCATGTCTTGCAGTTCGCAATCGCCATTGGCTGAGCAGGTCAAGCAGTCCAGCGGGTGATCGGAGATATACAGTTCCATGATGCCGCGACGCACATCGGCCAGTTTTTTATTCTGGGTGACAACTTTCAAGCCTTCCGAAACCGGCGTCGTGCATGAAGCAGGCATGCCGCGGCCGCCTTCTATTTGTACCACGCAAAGCCGGCACGAACCGAACGGCTCTATGCTGTCGGTTGCGCATAATTTGGGGATTTCAATGCCGATGCTTGCCGCCGCACGCATAACCGACGTCCCTACCGGCGCCGTTACCTGAAAACCATCAATTTCCAGCGTAACCATGTTGTCGCTGGCGCGGGCCGGTGTACCAAAATCTTTTTCTTTATTGATCGACATTGTAATATCCTCTAATCATTATCAGGCGGCTGTAGCTTTGGCATTTATCCCGAAATCTTCGGGGAAATGATTTAAAGCGCTCAGTACGGGGTAGGGCGTCATACCGCCTAATGCACAGAGGGAGCCGTTGAGTAAGGTGTCGCAAAGATCACGTAACAAAGGGATGTTTTTGTCGAGGTTGCGACCGTTAATAATGTCGTCCATGACTTCTACGCCACGGGTGGAGCCGATGCGGCAAGGCGTGCATTTGCCGCAGGATTCGATTTTGCAAAATTCCATGCTGTAGCGAGCCATTTCAGCCATATTGACCGTGTCATCGAAAACGACAATGCCGCCATGTCCCAGTACCGTCCAGTTCGCGGCAAAGGCTTCGTAATCCAACGGCGTGTCGAATTGCGCTTCGGGCAGATAAGCGCCGAGCGGGCCGCCTACCTGGACGGCTTTAATCGGCCTGCCGGAAGCCGAGCCGCCGCCGAAATCATAAAGTAATTCGCGCAAGGTCAAGCCAAAGCCCAGTTCGACCAGGCCAGGGCGCTTGATGTTGCCTGCCAATTGTATCGGCAAGGTGCCGCGCGAACGTCCCATGCCGAAATCGCGGTAATAATCGCCGCCTTTGTCCAGGATAATCGGTACTGAAGCCAGCGATATAACGTTGTTGACGATGGTCGGTTGGCCGAACAGGCCGCTGATGGCGGGCAAGGGCGGTTTAAAACGTACCAGACCGCGTTTGCCTTCAAGGCTTTCCATTAATGAGGTTTCTTCGCCACAGACATAAGCGCCTGCTCCTTGCCGTACTTCCAGGTTAAAGGTCTTGCCGCTGCCTTGGATGTTTTCGCCCAGGTAACCTTCCTTGTAAGCCGTTGCAATCGCGGCATTGAGTATCTCGAAAGCGTGAGGATATTCTATGCGCAGATAAATGTAGCCTTGGGTAGCGTCGACTGCTAAACCCGCAATCGTCATGCCTTCGATTAACACGAAAGGATCGCCTTCCATGACCATGCGGTCGGAAAATGTGCCGGAGTCGCCTTCATCGGCATTGCAGATAATGTATTTTTGCAGCGATGCCGTGTTCAGCACCGTATTCCATTTAATACCGGTTGGAAATGCAGCGCCGCCGCGGCCGCGTAAACCTGAATCGGTTACCGCTTTGACGATGTCCGCCTGAGTCATGGTTAATGCATTTTTTAAACCGCGATAACCGTCATTTGCAACATAGTCAGTCAAGCTGATGGGATCGGTTTTACCGATGCGGGCAAAGGTCAAGCGTTGCTGTTTCTTGAAGTAATCCAGCTCTTCGGTCAGGCCTAAATTTAGCGCGTGCGCGCCGCCTTGTGTGAAGCTTGCGTCGAACAAGCCGGGGACGTCTCCGAGCTGAACAGGGCCGTAGGCCACGCGGCCTTTATCGGTCGCCACTTCAACCAGCGGCTCCAGCCAATACATGCCTCTTGAGCCGTTGCGGATCAGTTTAATATCGATGCCGCGTTTTGCGGCTTCTTCAGCGATGGCGATAGCAACGCGGTCTGCGCCCATTGATGCGGCGCTGGAATCGCACGGAACGTAAATAGTGATGCTCATGCCGATGCCTCTATATTGTTGATGGCAGCATCAAAGCTGTCAGCTGTCACACGGCCGTATATGTCCTTGCCGATTTGCATGGCCGGTGAACAGGCGCAATTACCTAGACAGTACACAGGCTCCAGGGAGAATTTACCGTCTGCGGTCGTTTCATGAAAATCAATGCCCAGTTTGCTTTTAGCATGCTCCTCCAGTTGTCTTCCGCCCATCGCTTGACAGGATTCCGCGCGGCAAAGATAAATGGTTTGTTTGCCCGGCGGCGTGTCTCTGAAATAGTGGTAGAAGCTGATGACGCCGTGTACTTCGGCGCGGGAAAGGTTAAGCGCTGCTGCGATGTCCGGGACGCTTTCTGCCGGGACATAGCCCAAAGCATTTTGTACGCCATGTAGAATAGGTAAAAGTGCGCCGGGCTTGTCTTTGAGTGTGGCGATTATTTCTTGCACGATTGATTGCATGGTGCCTGATTCTGTCATGATCATCTCAATATGGCGGTCCATCCTGGTTAAAACAACGGCTATCCCTGACTGTTGCGTATTTAAGTGTGCCGGGTAGCATAGCACAAGATATTTTGAGTGTAAAAATGCTATAAATCGGATAAATAATGTAAGTGTTTTAAAGAGTATTGGTTATGTCTCTATTTATAATAGATATTTTTTAAATGTAGCGATTTAAAATGATTTGTCTATTATCAAGCAACAGACTGTTCATGCATATGCTTATATTGACAAGATAGCGCGTTCAAAATTGGGCTACCTTTCTGTTTCATAAAACAGTTTTTAGCCTATTATTAGCCCCGGCCATTTAGAAAGTAAGAGAGGATTTTATGCCCTATTTAAAACTAACAACCAATATTGCAATCGATAAAAAACAGTCTCCAGAACTCATGAGCCAATTTTCGCAACTGCTGGCAAAAGAAACCGGCAAGCCGGAGCGTTATGTTATGGTTGAGCTAAGCGGTGGTAAAGACATGCTGTTTGGGGGCAGTAATGAACCATTGGCTTATGTCGAATGTAAGAGTATCGGTCTAAGCACCCAGCAGGCGCAGTCGCTTTCGGCGGCTATCAGCCAATTGTTGGCAAGCCGTTTACAGCTTCCAGCGGAGCGTGTTTATATTGAGTTCAGCAATTGTCCTGCTAACTTATGGGGCTGGAATGGATCTACCTTTGGATAGGCAAGCCAGAGCGCCGCTCTATGCATCAACTTAGGGGGTAAAAAATGAAAAAGCGGCTTAGGCCGCTTTTTTCGTGGCTTTCCTATTTCACAAAACAGCTTTTCTCGGCATATTGTTCCGCATCTTTGAGCCGTTTTCTCAAGTCCTTGGATTGAGCCGGATCGCGCAGCGCCGCAGCGGCATCGCCTGTTTGGCCTTTGGTTAAATAAGTAAAGGTTTTCGCGGCCTCGAATTCAGCGAAATTCAGTTTCTCGGCAATTTTGTCGATCTTGCAGCCGCAGGCGTATTGGGTGATGTAGGTCAGGCCGCCGTGTTGAGCAACGCAGTTCAAAACATACTCAACGCGGTCGCGGGTAGGGTAGTCGCTGACAAACGGCGCGGGCTCGGCTTGTTCAACGGGTTTTTCCGGTTCCGTGGCGCAGCCTGAAATAACGGCAATTAAAGCGAGGCTGAAAATAGATGATAGGTATTTAATTTTCATTGATGATCTTTTATTCCCATAAGTCAGAAAGTGAAAAAGTATGCGTAGCTTGCAATAAACAGCAGGCTTGCGAGAATAGTCTGTCGGTTGAACAAGTTGACCATTATCTACGGTATTCAAAGCTTACCATTATGAACAGTCAAACAAAAGTAGCGGGCGTGATTCTTGCGGGCGGCCGTGCGCGGCGCATGGATAATCGGGACAAAGGCCTGGTGGATTTTAAAGGCCGGCCGATGGTCAGTTATGCGATAGCCGCGCTGGCCCCTGTTGTGGACGCTGTTTTCATCAGCGCCAACCGGAATATCGACCAATACCGTCAGTTCGGATGGCCGGTTATCAGCGACCAAACCGACAGTTTTGACGGCCCCTTGGCCGGCGTATTAAGCGCAATGATGCATGCCGATGCCGATGTTTTGCTGGTCATGCCTTGCGACTCGCCGTTAATTAAAACCGAACATTTACGGAAGTTGTTATTAATCCGTGCGGAAAGCAATGCCGATGTTGCGGTCGCTTTTGACGGCATAAGGCTGCATCCGGTTTTTTTAGCGATAAAAACTACATTGCAAACCAGTTTGCAAGATTACTTGGCCAATGGTCAACGTAAGGTCGCGGTTTGGCTGGCTCAGCAAAGTTTGGTGCGGGTGGATTTCAGTGGAGAGCCGGAAATATTCAATAACATTAATTCCATGGACGAATTATCCATGCTGGAGGAAGCTAAGTATTTCAGTTAGAATCGAACGCAGTTATCTAAGGTAAGCAGGTGCTAAAACATCGGCCCGCCCGCACCAAATCCAAGAAGCTGTTTAAAAACCTAACAAATGCCGCGTAAAAGGCGGTGTGCCTCGATAATTTTGATAAATACCTCGGTCGTCGGTTAGGCGTTCATAATCCTTGGAAAGGCCCAAGCCGGGCAAAATAGCGTTCAACCACTCATCGGCGAGGTAACGCGACAAATTTACCTCGCATGGCGTCAGTCCGTTTAACAATCGTAAGGTTCCAGTTGAACATGTTTTTTGCCCATTCGACTAAAACGCCGCTATAACCGCCATTGCTCATCGGTTAAATTCGTGCCAACCCTCCTAGGCCAGAAATATTGCAGATTAGCTGATCATTGAGGTTTTTAAGCGGCTTCTTAGGTTTTGAGGTTTTGGCCGGAAGGCTTGGAGACGGGCGAACAATTGGCGTTCTTACAGGGTAAAGCCTGCAAGGCTATCTAAAAAGTAAACCGGTGACGGCAGAGGTGTTTGTCGAACTGCTGCGGGCGCAATAGCTTGAAAGTCTGTACTTTATTAATAAGCAGACAGTTATTATTGATCCCGGTATCCGCTAACACTGATGACTTCCGGCGTGTACGTTGCTGTCGGAATTTGTATTTTCCGGTATAATTTCCAACATTTTCAATTCAGGGTATAGGCGCTATGTCGGAAATCAATAAAGTTGTATTGGCTTATTCAGGCGGTTTGGATACTTCCGTTATTCTTAAGTGGTTACAGGATGTTTATGATTGTGAAGTTGTCACCTTTACGGCCGATTTGGGGCAGGGCGAAGAAGTCGAACCTGCGCGGGCCAAAGCCCAGGCAATGGGCATTAAGGATATTTACATCGAAGACTTGCGCGAGGATTTTGCGCGTGATTATGTGTTCCCGATGTTCCGCGCCAATACGATTTACGAAGGCGAATATTTGCTGGGCACTTCGATTGCGCGTCCTTTAATCGCCAAGCGTCTGATCGACATCGCCAATGAAACCGGCGCGGACGCCATTTCCCACGGCGCAACCGGCAAAGGTAACGATCAGGTGCGCTTTGAGCTGGGCGCCTACGCATTGCGTCCCGATATAAAGATTATTGCACCCTGGCGGGAATGGGACTTAACTTCCCGTCAAACCTTGCTGGATTATGCCGAGAAACACAAGATTCCGGTGGAAATGAAAAAAGGTAAAACCTCGCCTTATTCGATGGACGCCAATTTACTGCATATTTCGTATGAAGGCCGGGTTCTGGAAGACCCTTGGGCGGAACCTGAGGAAGATATGTGGCGCTGGACGGTTTCCCCCGAATCCGCACCCGATCAAGCAACTTACATTGAATTGACTTACCATCAGGGCGATATTGTCGCCATTGACGACGTGCCTTGCTCTCCCGCGACAGTGATGGAGCAGTTAAACAAGGTTGCCGGCGCAAACGGTATCGGCCGCTTGGATATCGTTGAAAACCGCTATGTCGGCATGAAATCGCGCGGCTGTTATGAAACACCGGCCGGTACGGTGATGCTCAAGGCGCATCGTGCGATTGAATCGTTAACGCTGGATAGGGAAGTGGCGCATTTAAAGGATGAGCTGATGCCGCGCTATGCTTCTTTAGTCTATAACGGCTACTGGTGGAGTCCCGAGCGCAAGATGATGCAAACCATGATCGATGCATCCCAGGCGAATGTTAACGGCAAAGTCAGGCTCAAGCTTTATAAAGGCAATGTGATCGTCGTCGGACGCGCTTCCGATAGCGACAGCCTGTTTGACGAAAGCATCGCAACATTTGAAGATGATGCCGGCGCGTATAATCAAAAAGATGCCGAGGGTTTTATCAAGTTAAATGCGCTGAGAATGAGAATAGCCGCCGCCAAGCGATTAAAGTAATGCTATAGGCAGCATAGGGTTAGAAACTTTATGCTGCCTTATCAAACCTGTCTTGCCGGATTTATATGCGGCATACACTTAAATAATATGCAGGACTTGAGCATTAAACTTGTATAATCGCGAGTTAGGTAGCACTACTACCGACATGGTTTGTTATGAAAAATAATAATTGTTCGGTCAGGATGGTTGGTCGCCGTAGGTTCCTGGTTCGAGGGGAAGTTAATTAATGAGCGATACAGATAAGACAAATTCAGTCGTGGAGGCGTTGCACGGCAACGCTCCGGCCGTTCTGCAAATAATACCTTCGCATCACGCATTAATGAAAGTTAACAGATTGTTGCTGACGATAATCTGTTCCTTGATGGTTGTCATTTTGATAGCCGGTTTTTTATTGTTCCCAAGCCAGAGTTTTATTAATAGCTATAGAAACGCCACTGCCACCGAGACTTATGCGGCTGAGATGAATCCGGTGGTATCTGCGGAAGTTAACGCACTGAAAGGTCAGCTTGTCGGTCTGGTCAGCGGTTCAATCGAAAGTAAATTAAACGCATTGGAAGAAAGTCTCCGGGTGGGGTCCGTTTCCAGTTCGATAGGTACGATAGAAGACTTGAAAAACGATCTTAAAGTGCTTCGCACGTATTCCGCAGAGCCTGCCAAGAAAGTAAATACGGCTATTTCTAATGAGCAGTTAATGCAGGAAATGTCCCAATTAAAACGCCTGATCTATGTGACGCTTGCTTCTTGCGGGTTGATGCTGGCGGCAGTTGCGGGCATCTGGATTAAAAATCGTAACCGATTGCCTTATAAAGAAGTCAAAACAAGCTATTTGGGTAAGGATTAGTTTTCGGGTCGCGCGTTTAACAATACCGTTTTTTGAATAAAAAAAGCCGCCCCGATCTCTGACTGGGGCGGCTTTTTTGTGTTCGCCGATCCAGGTTTTAGTTGCCGCCCAGATATTTGTACAAAGCGTCAACAGCTTGATCTTCGCCGTATCCGGCTTTAACAACGGCTGGGTTTTTCATGATTTCAGCGATAGCTTTCGGCATGCCGCCTTTACCTTCTTTCAGAACGTTTTCGAATTTTGCTCTGTCCAGTTGGCCGCCTTTAATTAAAGTAGTTAACTGTGGGTTTGAAGCGATGTCGTGGCAAGTGCCGCAACCGCGACCGAAAGCGCGCTCATAAATTTTCTTGCCGATGTCGCTGGCTTCGTCGGCAAATACTTGTCCACTTAAAGTGATTAAAGCGATGCCTGCCAATGTAGCTAATGATTTTTTCATAATGACCTCTCTTGGTAGTAAAAAGAACTGTTATTTTTGAAGAAAAAACAGTCCGATTAAAAGTTAAACCCGTAAAGGATAGGGAATTTAGCCGGAAAATTCAATTGTTTTGTTTATTTTTCCGAGTAATAGTATCAGCAGCGCTTATGAATGACAGCTTAACCGTTTAGCCGGCCTGAAACCAGCTTAGTTTGTCATGCAGCGTTACGACCGTGCCGATAATAATCAGAGTGGGCGGCTTGATGTCCTGACCGGCAACCTTGCCCGGCAATGTTTCCAAGGTGCCGGTAATCACCCGCTGGTTGGATGTAGTGCCTTGTTGCACAATGGCGACAGGTAAATCTTTGGAGCTTCCGTGTTCAATCAGGGACTGGCAGATTTTTTCCAGGCCGACCAAGCCCATATAGATGACGATGGTTTGATTGGGCGCCGCAAGTTGCGTCCAGTTTAAGTTGATGGAATTATTCTTTAGGTGTCCGGTGACGAAAGTGCAGGATTGCGCATGGTCCCGATGGGTTAGCGGGATGCCGGCGTAGGTTGCACATCCGGAAGCCGCAGTGATGCCGGGGACTACCTGAAAATTAATGCCTTGCTGCATCAAGGTTTCAATTTCTTCACCGCCGCGGCCGAATATGAACGGGTCGCCGCCTTTTAAGCGCACCACCCGCTTTCCCGCTTTAGCCAGATCAGCCAACAGAGTATTGATGGATTCCTGCGGCAATGCATGATATTGGCGCTGTTTGCCGACATAAATCTTTTCTGCATCCCGGCGCGCCAAATCGAGAATTTCCGGCGAAACCAGCCGGTCGTAAACGATCACATCGGCCTGCTGCATCAATCGCAGTGCGCGGAAAGTCAATAAGTCCGGTGCGCCGGGGCCTGCGCCAATCAGGTAGACTTCGCCGAGGTTAGCGCCTTGTTCTTGCTTAAGCAGGGTTTGCTCCAATTGCTGTTCGGCTTCCTGTTCTTTGCCGGAGAAGATCAGTTCGGCGACAGAACCCTGCAATACGTTTTCCCAGAAAATCCGGCGTTGTGCCGGCCGCTTGATATGCTGCTTGACTTTATCCCTGAACTTATCAGCCAGACCGGCCAGGCGGCCGTAGGCGGGAGGAATCACCGTTTCTATTTTAGCCCTCAGCAAGCGGGCCAATACGGGTGTAGCGCCGCCGGAGGATACCGCTGCAATAATCGGCGAGCGGTCGATAATGGCCGGAAATATGAAGCTGCAAAGCTCGGGGTTATCGACTACATTAACCGGGATGTTTTGTTCAGTTGCCGTTTTTGCAACCAGTCGATTGGTCTCTTCGTTATCCGTTGCCGAAACCACCAGCCTGAAGTTGCCAAGATCGACAGGGGAGAAAGATTGTTGCAGCAGCGTCAAGTTATGAGACGCCTGCAAGCTCGATACCGTAGGACTTATCTCCCTGGCGATGACCGTGATTTTTGCACCGGCTCGCGCCAATAATTCAATTTTTCGGGCGGCGATTTCGCCTGCGCCGACAACCAGGCAAGCCTGGTCTTTAAGTTTTAAAAATATCGGGAAATAATCCATTGTGTGTGATGATTCGTGGATTTAAAAGAGGATGGTATTATAAGCGCACCGAACTTAGTTGAGAAAACTTAAAACCATGATCGAATTTAATCTGGAACTAGATGCCAGCGGATTGAACTGTCCATTGCCCTTGTTGCGCCTGAAAAAAGCCTTGATGAGCATGTCCAGCGGCGAAGTAGTCAAGGTGATTGCAACCGATCCAGCCGCACATCTGGATTTTGGCGTTTATTCCGACCAGACCGGGCATCAAATTATTCTTTTGATAAAAGAATCCGATAAACAGGTTTTTTATTTCAAAAAGAAATAGCGTAGGCCGGCAACGTCAGTTTTAGCTGCCGCTCAAACTGGCTGCTTCGGCAAGCCTGTCCTGAGCAAGGCCGAAGGATTCAGGACCTGCCGACAGGTCCCAGCGCGATCCGCCATGCCTGAAGTTTTTGTTCATAGGACAGAGAGGCGTGCGCGGGGCTGGTCGATGGAAGACGCATATAGCTGAGCGGAACGTTGCTGATGCTAGGCAAAACATACTGCCGGTACGCCGACTCCGCCTTGGCGCCGTTGAAAAAGACCGCACGGATCCGGTTATGCGCAGCAAAGAAGCTCTGAAAGTTATTCGCCGTGATGGAGCTGTTATCAATGCTTGCATCCAAACTGCCGATTCGTGTACAAGATTTCAGTACATCCCATAGCGCGATGCGGGCCGTCTTCAGTTCGTGTAGCCGGGCCTCATACGAACAGCCGGGATCAAACTCAAGCAATTCGGCCATGATTTTCCAGAAAGCATTGCGGCGGTTTGCATAATATTGGCCTGCCGCCAAAGACTCCTGTCCCGGCATGCTGCCCAAAATCAATATCTCTGCGTTGCAATCCGCAACCGGTTCGAAACAGAATAAAAGTGGTTTTGTCATGATCCTTTACGAATGGATAACACCGTTTTTAACAGAATAACCGAAACGGTGTAATTAATCAGGCTGCTGTTAAAGTTAGATTTATAATGCCGAGAGCAATAAACGCAAGTAAGCAAAATAAATTTCCCCAAAAACACTTTTGAGTTTAAACAAGATGGTTAAACGAAGTATTTTTAGAAAACTTCTCGTTACGATGGTTGGGTTGATTATCGCTTTGTTGACGATGTTGACCTTTGTTCAGATCGAGTTTCAAAAAGATGTGTTTGAAAAGGAATTGGAAAAGCGCATTGTACTGATGAAAGGCAGGTTAATCGATAGAGGGCGGATTCTGTCCGATAACCTATCGGGTCAAGTCGAGAACGGCATCGCATCCGTAAACCTTTCGCTGGTTGCCGATCAGTTAAGAAACGCGGTGCGGGAAAATAAGGCGCTTCATTACATCATATTGATGCAATCCTCCGGGAGAGCCTATATCCATACGCTAAAGCCGCAATTGGAAATGGACGTTTTATCCGAAAAAGAGGATGTGTTTGCGGCAGGCCAAATAACCGCAACGGTTAATGAGTATGTCAGCAACGGCAAGTCCTTTATGGAATTTATCATGCCGATTCGAGTGAGTGCAAAGCCTTGGGGTGTGCTCCGGCTGGGTTTTTCTTTGGAGTTGCTTAATCAGGAGATTGTTAATTCCAGAGAGGAGAGCACCCGTCAAATCCGCGCAATGATAACGAGGCTATTAATAACCACAGCTATTTTTATCCTGATTGGCGCGTGTGTCGTATTGTTTGTATCTGAGCGATTGTCCCGGCCTCTGATGCACTTAACCCGGTTGGCGGATGAATTAGCGCAAGGTAATTTTTCGGTCGGCGACCATGTTAAAAAAATCCGTCAGGATGGGGAAATCGGCGCGCTAACGTTAGCGTTTGCGCAAATGGCCAGGAACTTGAAAATTTCTTACGATAAGCTTGAAGATTACAGCCGGACCTTAGAGCAAAAAGTAATAAACCGCACATCCGAATTGGCCGAAGCGCGAGACCAGGCGGTTGCCGCCAATAAAAGCAAGTCGGAATTTCTTTCGGTGATGAGTCACGAGATTCGAACCCCGATGAATGCAATCATCGGTATGACCCGGTTAGCGTTACAGACCGATCTGACTGCAAAACAGCGTGATTATCTGACTAAAGTTCAGGTTTCTTCGCGCGGATTGCTCGGGATTATTAACGATATTTTGGATTTTTCCAAAATCGAAGCCGGGAAACTGGAGCTGGAAGCTATTGCGTTTAATTTGCATGACGTGCTGAGTGATCTTTCCAGTTTAATGACGGACAAGGTGGAAGAAAAAGGCCTGAAGATGCATTTTATTACCGGAGGCGACGTGCCTTTGGATTTGGTGGGCGATCCGCTAAGACTGGGCCAGATATTGCTTAATTTAGTCAATAATGCGGTAAAGTTTTCCAATCACGGCGAGATCGTTGTTGAAATTGCGTTAGCGGAAGGCGGTGAACAACTGAAAAAACCGGATCAAATTATGCTGGAGTTTTTTGTTAAAGATACCGGCATAGGCCTGACGGAAGAACAAATAGGCGGATTATTTCAGTCCTTTAACCAGGCCGATAAATCGACCACCCGTAAATACGGCGGAACAGGCTTAGGCTTGGCGATTTGCAAGCGGATGGTGGAGATGATGAACGGCGCCATCAATGTAAGCAGTGAAATAGGGAAGGGCAGCACGTTTACGTTTACCGCCGTCTTTGGGCAACTCCAGGGGGCGGATCAAAAACGAGCGGCATCGCGCGATGCTTTTCGCGGCGTAAAGGCATTGGTGGTGGATGGCGACGAGGCGTCAAGGAATGTCTTGTGTCTGTATTTGGAAACCTTTTTCTTTCAAGTGACCCAGGCCGAGACAGCCGAGCAGGCTATTCAACTGTTGGAAAACGCCTCTGCTGAAGACCCTTATCAGCTGGTGTTAATGGATTGGGATCTACCTGGAATGGATGGTATTTCGCTGACGCATCATATTAAAAGTAACCTTAACATTACCCGCATTCCCCACATTATCATGATTGCCGCGCATGGCGCGGAAGACATTGAGCAGCGATCAACCGAATTTAATCCAGACGGTTTTCTGATCAAACCGGTGCATCCGTCTGCGCTGTTCAATGCGGTTGTCGATGCGTTTGATCAAAATCCTGTTTCGCAAGACCGCTGCGCCGGGGCGGGAAACGAAATTCCTGATGGGATTAAAGGCGCAAAGTTACTGCTGGTAGAAGACAATCATATTAATCAGCAGGTGGCGAAAGAAACGCTGGAGCAGGAAGGTTTCGATGTCACCATTGCGGCGGACGGCCGTGACGCCGTACAAAAAATACGGGAAAACCATTTTGACGCCGTATTGATGGATCTGCAAATGCCGGTTATGGACGGCTATGAGGCAACCCGAATCATCCGTTCCGAAGCGCAGTTTGACGATTTGCCGATTATTGCGATGACGGCTCATGCCGTCAGCGACGCTCGAGAGAGGTGTCTGCATGTAGGGATGGACGGGTATGTGACCAAGCCTATAGATGTTGATGAATTACTGGCAAGCCTGATCGATGTTATCAAACCGGAATTAAGGGCAACGCAGGGTTCCTGTTTGGCGAAGGCGGCCGAACAAAACGTGGCGTTACTGCCGGACTGTTTACCCGGTATCGATATGCTGCAAGGATTAAAAAATGTTGTGGGCAATGAAAGACTGTTCCGTGACTTGTTATTGAAATTCTATCAGAGCTATAGCGATGCCGAGACTCGGTTAGATGCTTTGTTGCAGGCAGGCGATGTCGATTCGGCTTTGAGCATGCTTCACGCCATGAAAGGCGTGGCGGCCAATCTTGCGATGCCGGAATTGAAAACCGGCGTAGAAATGTTGGAACAAACGCTTAAGAAGCCAGCGCAATATGAACCTGAAATATTAGCCGGCTTTGCGGATGCGCAAAACAGGGTGCTCGAATCGATTGCACGGCTACGCGAGGTTAGCGGTCAGGAAATAGAGACAGGGACGGTATGACTTGATTAGATGGAAGCGGTTTATTCGGTAGCGCCAAGAAAATGACAAAATGCCGTGAAGCAAGCCGCACAAATGTCAGGCTTAAAGTAACCTTATGTAAAATTATAAAAATAAATAATTGGTATTATTTGTGCTTAAAAAGTGGAAGCAGATAAGCGTATTAAAATCATTATGATACAGTCTCGATTTTATAGCTCTGTGTCCTGAATCTACCGGTAATCATTAATGGTTATTAAAGTTTCTTAAAGCAGCGTCGATAAGAACTTAAGATTGTATTAACTTCTACTTGAGAGAAGCACCATGGCCCAATATATTAATACCAATATGGGTGCGCTGACTGCGCAACGTAATCTAAATAAATCGCAGGCTGCGGGAATGCAGGCGATGCAGCGCTTGTCATCCGGCCTGCGTATCAACAGCGCGAAAGATGACTCGGCCGGTCTGTCCATTGTCGAACGTATGTCGGCGCAGATCAAAGGCCTCAATCAGGCCGTGCGTAACGCCAACGACGGTATCTCCATCGCCCAGGTGGCTGAAGGCGGTTTGGGTGAAATGAGCACCATCCTGCAACGGATGCGCGAGTTGGCCGTACAGTCCGCCAACGACTCCAACAGCGACACCGACCGTACCTCTATCCAAAACGAAGTCAAATCGCTTTACGATGAAATCGACCGGATTTCCGCGACCACCGACTTCAACGGCGTCAAGCTATTTTCCGGGGCCGGCGCCAATCAAGGCCGCAGCATTCAGGTCGGCGCTTACGCAGGCCAAAGCATTAACTTCACCATCGGTCAGACCGATACCAAAACCTTGGCGCTGAACAGTTCCGTGGCGGCTGGGCAAACCTTCTCAGGACGGGTTGCAAACACGACAGCGTCAACTGTGGCAGGCTATATGACTATTAACGGTGTGTCTGTGGGCGTCGTAGCTGGAGGTACAGATTCCACTAATATAGCCGGCATGGAAACGGCGATTAACAACACGTCCTCAACATCAGGTGTGACCGCGGATGCCTTTAACAAGGTCACCGGCAGTCGCGCTTCAGTGGACGCCTCCCACGCGGTTACCGGCTTAACCATCAATGTTCACTCGGCTGCCGGCACCACCGGCACCGCTGTGACCATTGATACGGCCGTTTCGCTGTCGCAATTGGCCGATAACATCAACCGGCAGATCGGCGGTGTCGAGGCGTCCATCGGCAAGGACGGCAATTTGATATTGAGCAACCAGAACGGCGCGGCAATAGAGATTGGTGGCGTCACCGCCAATTCCGGCTTGACGGCGGGAACCTATACCGGCTTTCTGGGGCTTACCAGCGGAAATGGCTCCGATATCAAGATCGGCACTTTGGCCGCCAACGATCCGAGCGTGCTCACTGCCTTTGGATTAAATATGGGGACCGGCAACGGCAGCGTGGGCGGGGATGGGGCAATCTCGAACACCTCTTACGCTACAGCAGCGTTAGCCGTGGCATACCTCGACGCCGCTTCCGGCGCTCCCGGCGCCGGTGCCGGCGTTTACGACCCGGCAACGAACTCGACCGACGTGGTAAAAATCAACGGCGTACTGGTTGGCGCCACCGCAACCGGCAGTGCGGCGGACAAAGCCGCCGCGATCAACGCGATCGGAGACCAAACCAACGTCAAGGCTACAGCCAAAACGGTTGCTTATGTCACCGTAGCCGGATCGACATTGGGAGCAACCAACAAGTTTACCATTAACGGTACAGTCATTTCGCTTGCGGCAACCGATGTGGCTTTATCGGATGTGATAACCAAAATTAATGCCGCAGGCGTCGCAGGCGTCAAGGCCTCGGCAGATGCCGGGACGGGGACGCTGGTACTGACCTCCGATTCCGGTGTTGATATTACCGTAGGCGATGAAGATGCTTCCGGCGCTACCGGCGGCGGAGTGGTCACGAAAGTCCGCGATATCCTCGAGGATCCGGGGGCGGGGCTGAATATAGCTGTTGCAGCTGGTGAAGTTGTCGGCATACGCGGACGCATCAGCTTAACCTCGACTAACGGCGGTGCAATCAGGATCGATGGTAACGGCATGCCCCAAGACAACGGACTTGGAATCCCGAATGGCGGCACCGGTTTGCAGAAGTTTGGCATACTTGCCCAAAACAACGACGACGTTGTGGTCGGTGGCGGGCTGGATGTCAGCACCGCGTCGGGCGCGACTGCGGCGATCAAGGCCATCGACGCCGCGATCAACACGGTGGTCGCCAAACGCGCCGCGATGGGTGCGGTGCAAAACCGATTCACCTCGGTGATTTCAAACTTGCAGGTTTCGTCCGAGAATATGACCGCATCGCGCAGCCGGATTCAAGACACTGACTTCGCATCGGAAACGGCGGAATTGAGCCGAACCCAGATCCTGCAGCAGGCGGGCACCGCGATGTTGGCCCAGGCAAACCAATCCAGCCAAGGCGTGATGGCCCTGTTACGCTAATCAAGTTCAGTTAATACAGCCAGGCTGGTTTTAGTCATGTTTAGCGCTACTAAAACCAGCCTGTTTCGCAGGTGAATGCCCGCAACAAATACAATCACTTTTCTGCCGAGTTGTTAGTGCGGTAGTTCTCCAATATTACCGGCATTACATCAGGGTAATGTTCGGGAAACGCAATGGCGATTTACACCCCGATTCCTCCCATGTTTTCAGCATGCCGGTAATGGCCCGGCATAAACGGCGGTTGACGGATTGGCTCAAAAATCACATGAGCGCCATCAGCAACGCGAGAAACTTGGCTCCACAGTAGAAGGTTTATCAAACGGATTTTCGTGCCGCATCGGCCGTTTTCCAATCGAAGTTCCACCTCGAATAGTTCATATTTAAACCGTATTGAAATGCTATAGCGCAAGATGAAATACGATTCGCCGCTTCCCGGTTCGCTTAAACTCAGCCTGCTCGGCCATGAGGCGTTTGACTTGGCATGAGAAAAACGATGAATCTAAATGGGTTCAGAGTTTGTAATTAATATTTATGCTGGTACATTAAAGAAGAACAGCAATGTAGTTGAGTGTTGCGCTCAATAAGGAATGGTTTTTTACAATGCAGATTAAGTTTCCATTTGATTTATCCAAGCCGGTTGTCGGTGAAGCGAGCATTGAGATTAATAAACCGGTTCACGATGTTTTTTCTTATATCGGCGAACATTTTTTTGATAACTACCCTAAATGGTCGGTAGAAGTTGTTGAATTTGAGCCCTTGGACGGTAAAGAGGTTTTTATCGGCGCCAAGGCGAAACAAGTTCGTAAAGACAACGGCGCGGAAGTCGAATCGGTTTTTGAAATTACAGATTATCAGCCCTCTATAAAACTTATTTTTAAAGGCCTGACCGAGCCCTATCAGCACAGTTATCTATTGGAAAGCAGCGAACAAAAACAACCCACGCGCCTGACTTTTCGTTTTGAGTTATTGGAGCTCGAAGTTTTTATGCGTCCGTTTGAAAAACTGATACGTTCGGCCATTGAAGAAGGGGCTGAAAACACGGTTGAAAACATCAAAAACTTAATCGCCGTTGAAGGCGGCTAACGTCTGGCCGATTCGTGATTTATATAAACATGGGAGTTTAATGATGCCTTTTATTGTTGAAAAAGACAGCGGTCTCATTCCGCAAGTGCTTTCCGCTATTTTAGATGAGTGTGTTAACGGTGTGACTTTAGCCGACCCGGATTTGGATGACGCTCCGATTGTTTACGCTAATAAGGCCTTTGAGCGATTAACCGGTTATAGTCAGGCGGAAATTATCGGCCACAATTGCCGTTTCCTCCAAGGTGACGACAGGGACCAGGAAGCACGCCGCCAAATAGCCGAAGCGATGAAAAATCATGAGGCAATCGAGGTAACCTTACGCAATTATAAAAAAGACGGTACTTTGTTCCATAACCGGTTGAAAATAACGCCTTTATTCGACAGAAAACAACGGGTTATTTATTATCTCGGCGTACAGTACGATATAACCGAGCAGATTAACGCCAATAATGAAATTAAAGAATTGAACGATTTACTAAAAGCCATGCCGAGCAAATAGCCCCGTTACTTAGAGAGAAGGGTAAGTTTATGAATCAGACAACAAGCGCCAATAATGGCGGCGACTTACTTTTTAATGAGGCGTTATTCGGTCTTGCGATATTGGCTTTTCTGTTGCTGCTGGTCATGGAGAAAGTTAAGCCTTATCGTGATTTTCCTCAAAAAATCAACAAGGAATCGTTTGTTACCAATACTACGGCGTTTTTGGTCAATAACCTGATTTTGACGGTATTAAGGGCATCGTCATTATTTCTTGTCGCGCAGCAATTTGCCGCTTATGGATTATTGGGCGGCTTGGAAAATGGCCCGGTCAAATGGGTATTGGCTTTTGTGTTTTTTGATTTGGCAATTTATCTGTGGCATGTGGCGAGCCACAAAAACGAGTTTTTGTGGCGGTTTCATAAAATACATCACAGCGATAAAAGTTTTAATGTCTCCACCGGCTTTCGCTTCCACGTTTTCGATTTATTGCTGGAAATCGTTTATAAGTCGATATTCGTCGTGGTCATCGGCGTGAACGCTTATCTGGTGCTTTCGATCGAGATTATCGAGCTGTTTTTCATTTTTTTTCATCACGCCAACCTTCGCGTTCCCAATGAAGAGGCGATCTCGCAAGTCATTATTACGCCGTCGCTACACCGCGCCCATCATTCCACGTTACGCAAAGAACACGACAGTAACTATGGGATTGTTTTATCAGTTTGGGATCGAATTTTTGGAACCCGAAAAGAGCTGGTTCCTGAAAATATAGGTTTGGACCTCATTGAGGCTGAAAATTTTATACAGCTGTTTTCGCTGGCGTTTATTACCGAGCTTAAAGTTCGGCAACTTTTGGGTTGGATTCCTAAAGGTAAAAAATAACCTGTTTCGGTTTGCTCGCATTGATAAAGCATTGGGTCACTTTGGCGATGATAATTAAAACAAAAAATGATATTCCGGCCAGCGAGATTACCGATCCTTTAATCTTTAGAGGGCGGCGCAAAATCATTAAGGCCGTGTTAGCGGTGATGGGGGCCGGCGCCGGTATTTCGCCGATATTGGCGGACAGCAATAAGCCTGCTTGGGCGGATTTGCCAACAGGGGATTTCTCTGCCGATTTTTTAACGCCCACGCCAGCCGAACTGATTAAAAATTACACAAATTATTATGAGTTTTCGTTCAATAAAAAAGATGCAGCGAACCTGGCGCAAAACCTGCGCACCGATCCCTGGTCCGTAGAGATAAGCGGCGAGGTCGAAAAGCCCGGCAGTTATTATCTGGAAGATGTTTTGCGCCAACAGACCCTTCAAGAGCGCATCTATCGGTTTCGTTGTGTCGAAGGCTGGTCAATGGTTGTGCCTTGGGTCGGCTTTTCGCTGGGCGAGCTGTTAAAAACGGTTAAGCCTTTATCAACCGCCCAATTTGTAAAATTTACCGCCGTTTATCAACCGGAAATAATGCTCAAACAACGCAATAACGCGATGCTTGAATGGCCTTATGTCGAAGGCTTGCGCATCGACGAGGCCATGCATCCGTTGACAATCCTGGCGGTCGGCATGTACGGCGATATTCTGCCCAAGCAAAATGGAGCGCCGTTACGTTTGGTGGTGCCTTGGAAATACGGCTTTAAAAGCATTAAAGCGATTGTAAAAATCGAGCTGTTAAAAAGACCGCCAGTCACATCGTGGAATCAATTCGCGCCTAATGAATACGGCTTTTATTCTAATGTAAATCCGGCTGTCGCCCATCCACGCTGGAGCCAAAGCAGCGAACGCCAATTAGGCAGCGGTTTTTTTACTCCGCGTCGGCAAACTGAATTATTTAACGGCTATGGCGAGCAAGTAGCTTCGCTTTATAGCGATATGGACTTGCGGCATTTTTTCTGATGATCTTTCGAATCAATAATTTGCGGTCAAAATTTATTGTCGTCTGTTTACTGCCATTATTATGGTTGTGTGTCGACATTGCGTTCGACAATTTAGGGTCAAATCCGGTTCAAGCGTTGCATATTCGTCTGGGGGATTGGTCATTGCGTTTTTTATGTCTGACCCTGGCGATTACGCCTATCCAGACGATTACAAAATGGCGCGGTATGGCCGATTACCGGCAATTGTTCGGGCTGTATGCTTTTTTTTATGCAAGCTTGCATTTGCTGGGCTACTTGCTTGCAGATCATGCCCTGATGTGGCGTATTATCGGTATTGATATTATTGAGAGTCCTTATATCTGGTTTGGGGTGTTAGCGTATGGCATTATTTTTCTATTAGCGTTGACTTCGCCTAAATGGGCTAAAAAGCGTATGGGTAAAACCTGGAAAAAACTTCACCGGCTTATTTATATTGCAGCTGTTGCGGCCATTATTCATTATTTCTGGCAACTCAAAGGTAATTTGGCCGAACCTTTGTTTTATTCGATCATCGTGTTTTTGCTGCTGGGTTTTCGAGTTTTAGTCTGGGTTAAAAACCGGCAATTAACTAAAATGATGATCCCAACCGGTCAGCGGGTCTTGGCGTTGGCGGAAAAGCAAGGCGTGATCCAGGAAGCGCCCCGTAAACAGCGTTGAGTTGCTGTTGACGCTTAAGCATTCAAAGCCCGGTTTCAGTGGTGAAATACCTGTTTGCTGCGGCAGTTTTTTCACTCAAGTTTCAGCATTGGGTTATTGGGATAGCTACCGGGAGTCCCTATATGCCGATAATCCAGAGCCGGACGTTTTTGCCGGTTAACACGGGGGGTTACGTGAGCAATTTTAACGATTTGGTGCTATCCGGCTTGGCTATTGCTTTATTTAATCGTCGAGCAATGCTAAAGTAATTGTTTATTAAAACGCTTGGTATTTGTTTTATCGCCGGCTGTTTGTATGCAATACTTTACATCAACTTTAATTTAGGAGAATCCCATGGCTTTCGAACTTCCTGCTCTGCCTTATGCCAAAGACGCATTGGCGCCCCATATTTCTGCCGAAACCTTGGAATATCATTACGGCAAGCATCACCAAACTTATGTGACAAACCTGAATAACTTGGTTCCGGGTACTGAATTTGAAGGTTTATCATTAGAAGAAATCATTATGAAATCTTCCGGCGGTATTTTCAATAACGCGGCGCAAGTCTGGAATCACACTTTCTATTGGAACAGCTTAGCACCCAATGCGGGCGGCGAACCTACCGGCGCTTTGGCCGATGCAATCAACGCAACTTTCGGTTCATTCGCGAAATTTAAAGAAGAATTCACCAAATGCGCAGTTACTACCTTCGGTTCAGGCTGGGCTTGGCTGGTAAAAAATGCCGACGGCAGCTTGGCGCTGGTCAGCACCAGCAACGCAGGTTGCCCATTAACCACGGGTCAAACACCTTTGTTGACTTGCGATGTTTGGGAGCACGCTTATTACATTGATTACCGCAATGCGCGTCCGGCTTATTTGGAAGCATTCTGGGCATTGGTTAACTGGGATTTTGCTGCAAAAAACTTTTCAGCATAATTTTAAAGTAGTATAAAAACCTCCTGCGTCGCCGATGCAGGAGGTTTTTTTATGGGAGCAATAAAAATCTACAACGTTCTGGCCGCGCTACCCTACTATTCAGCTGGAAAAACTCGATGTTTCAGAGTTTTGACAAATTGAGGTCTTGTCGCAAAAACTGGCGGGCAGCCGTATCGATGTTTTGATTAATAATGCCGGTATTTATACGGATGACAACAGTAACGGTTTTGGCCGTCTCGATTATCAGGCCTGGACCCATTCGCTGGTAGTTAACACCGAGGCCCCCATAAAAATGGCCGAGGCTTTTTTACCGCAAATTAAAACCAGCGATAAAGAACTGATTGTTAATATCATCAGCCTGATGGGCAGTATCTTGTACCGGTCCAGCAAAGCGGCGTTGAATGCGGCAATGAAGAGTTTGGCGATAGAGCTTAAAAATCAGTCTGTCGGCGTGCTTACTTTTCATCCCGGCTGGGTCAAAACCGAGATGGGCGGGCCGAATGCGCTAATCGATGCGGAGCAAAGCGTTACCGGAATGCGCACGTTGATAGAGAACTTTTCTTTGGATCAATCCGGCAGTTTCGTCAAATACGACGGAACGCCAATGCCATGGTGAATGTTATGATTAAAAAGATATTGATTTTATCGGTCATGTTACAAGGTGCGGTTCATGCCGAGGTTTCAACGCCCGAACAGATTAAAGCGCCTGCGGGCTATAGCCCCGTTTTGACCGCGCATGCGAAGGGCGATCAGATTTATCAATGCGCACTGAATAAAGGCGAGTATGCGTGGGAAACGCAGGCACCCGACGCCAAATTGTTCGATGCCAAGGGCAACATCGTCGGGAATCACTCCGCCGGCCCCCTGTGGGAATATAAAGAAGGCAGCCGCGTAGTCGGCCGGGTCGTCAATAAAGTCGATATGGCGCCGGGCAAGGCTATTTCCTGGTTGCTGGTCGAGGTGGTTTCCCATCAGGGTGACGGCCTGTTTTCGAACGTGGACTTTATCAACCGGGTTAATACGCACGGAGGCCTGCCGCCTGCGTCGGGATGCGACGCTAATCATTTGGGCGGTGAAAAACGGGTTGCCTATACGGCGGATTATATTTTTTATTCCAAATAACGTAACTTCACGTCATAACTGGTATTACGCAATGGCTAAAAGTATTCACCGCGAAGACACGAAGAAAAAATATAAAATTTCGGGCTCTTCGTGTCTTCATGGTGAATAAAAGTCTTTGTTCTGTGTCGTTTGTCGTTATTAAATAATCTAGTGCTGCTCTAGCTTCAATTCCCTCAGCTTCATCAACGCATAGACCGATTTCAGATGAGGCGCGACAATGCTCACCCGGCGGGCGGCGCGCAGGGCATTGCCGAGGATGGCTTCGGTCTCCATCGGCTGATCGGCCTCATAGTCCAGCAGCATGCTGGTTTTATAAGGCGGCATCGCGTAGGTATTTTCGATGTTGGTGTCAACAATATCGTCGGGCAAGGGATGCCCCACGGCCGACGCAATATCGCAAATTTCCTGCATGATGCTGCGCACGAAAAACTCCTGGGTTTGCAGGATGTCGAGCGTCAGCAAACCGCCTGACAGTACCGACAGCGGATTAAACGGCGCGTTCCAGACGCATTTTTGCCAGCGCCCGGTCACAATGTTGTCGATTGCCCCGCAATCAATGCCGGATTGATTAAACAGTTCGCAAAGCTGCGCGGTTTTAAGGCTGACGCCGTTCGGCAAATTACCTAAAGCCAGACGGCCGTAGGCCAAGTGCAATATTTCTCCGGGGCCTGTCCGGTTGCAGCAGATAAACGCCAGACCGCTGACGAGTTCATTATTCGGGAAAGCATTCAGCATTTCCTGTTCGATTTCCACGCCGTTTTGGATAAAGACTATCGACGTATTTCGGCCGACAACCGGGCGTATCAGTGCGACACGATCCAGCGTCGGAATGATTTTGGTGCAGAGTAAAATATAGTCCGGCGTCCCTTTAAAATCGGTCACATTTTTTAACACCTGTGCCGGGGTAAAATTCCAGCGGCCGAGCGCTTGGCTGTTGATGATGAAATCGTGTTGCTTGACTTGATCGTAATCGGAGCGGCAAACCACCGATACTTCGGCTCCGGCCTGCGACAGCAGCGAGCCGTAAAACGCGCCGACGGCTCCTGCTCCAATAACCAGCACTTTAATCATGGCTGTCTTCGTTCAGAATCTGCTTTAAAAAAGGGACGGTTAGTTTGCGCTTGGCGGCCAATGACGCCTTGTCCAGTTTTTCCAGTAAGGCCCATAAACCGGCCAGATCCCTATCGTAATGAGTCAGCAGGAAACGCCCGGTTTGCGGCGCGATCTCAAAGCCCATTTGATCAGCTTTAAAGATTAACGCCGCGATACGGTCGCTGTCGGTCAAAGGCTGTATTTTTAAGGCCAGGCCCCAGTTAAGACGGGTTTTCAGGTCGGGTAATCGGATGGCAATGTCATTGGGCGCGGCATATGACGATACGATCAGTTTGTGGCCCCGATCGCGATGCCGGTTGAAAAAATTAAAAAAGGCCAGCTCCCAATCCGCATTGCCGGCTATGCACTCGATGTTGTCGAAACAAACGACATCATATTCATCGAGTCCGTCCAGTATCGCGGGATCAGGCAATTCTGCATGGGCTAAATCAAAATAGAATGAGCGGATGTTTTGCCGTTGGGCCTGATGGCAGCAGGCTTGCAGCAGATGAGTCTTGCCCAGGCCCGATTTGCCCCAGAGGAAAATTTGCTGTTCGCCCAGGCCGGCAACACACCGCTGCAAATGAGTGACGATTTCGCGATTGGTTCCGGGGAAAAAATCGTTAAAGGTCTGGTTGGCCCGAAATTCAAAATGTAATGGAAGCTGCTCCGCCATTGTCAGTTCTGTTTTCCTGCAAAGCGGACATAAAACGCGGAGCCGAAAAACAGCATCAGGCTCAGCAGGATTTCAAGCGACGCATACAGCCGTTCGTCGGCGTTGACGTAGGCTTCGGCAGTGCCGTGGAGAAAATAGATCAGGCTGACGTAGGCGGCCCATGCGCAGCTTCTGGGATTGCGATCCAGCAAGCCGCGCATCGGCAGCAATAATGGCATAACGGAGACCAATAAAACCAGCGCCACCGGAAAACGGGTCGACGGCGCGAGCACGGTATTCCAAAGCATCAGCAGCGCGAACAGCCCGAAAAAACCGGTCAGGGCCGTGATATAGCAGTAAATCGGTTTTATGGTCATGAATGGTAATTTCTCAGTAATAACAGGTAAGTCCACAAAAAATCGGTTAAAAAGATTAACACCACGAAGACACGAAGTTTTATTCTTCGTGGTGAATAAGGGGTTTTTAATAGCCTGTTTACCCGCATCCGCTTCAAGCCTGTTTTAAGCGGAGCGCGGTTTTAGCGAGTCGTGCGCCGAGCGCTTTGCACAAGGTTTTTTCGTGATCGCTCAATCCGGTGTGGTTAGTCGATGCGTGACTGGGGCCGTATGGCGTGCCGCCCGACGTGGTTTCGCGCAATGCATGTTCGGTGCTGGGCAAGCCCACTATCAACATGCCTTGGTGCAGCAGCGGCAGCATCATCGACAACAAGGTGCTTTCCTGTCCGCCGTGCATGCTGCCGGTCGAGGTGAATACGCCGGCCGGTTTGCCGGACAATGCGCCTGAAAACCAGATTTCGGTGGTGCTGTCGATAAAATATTTTAGCGGTGCGGCCATATTGCCGAAATGGGTCGGGCTGCCCAGCGCCAGGCCGTCGCAGGATTTTAAATCGTCAAGCGTAGCGTAAATTGCGCCGTGCGCGGGGATGCTTTCCGCGGTTTTTTCGCAGACGGCTGAAACATCGGGGACGGTTCTGAGTACGGCTTCAGCGCCGTCAACCGATGCTACGCCGCGGGCGATATAATTGGCCATATCGGCGGTCGCGCCGTTGCGGGAGAAATACAAAACCAGGATTTTTGCCATAAGATTAAGCCATCAAAGAATGGCGAGCACGGCTTCCGGCGGACGGCCAACGGCCGCCTTGCCGCCCGCGATAACAATAGGCCGTTCGATTAAAATGGGATGGTCCGCCATGCCTTGTATCAGCGCCTGCCGGTCCAGCGACGTATCGTCCAGGCCGTTCGCCTTATATTCGGCTTCTTTTTTACGCATTAACTCGCGCGGTTCCATGCCCAGCTTTTGCAGAATCTCATCCAGTTCCTGGGCGCTGGGAGGCGTTTTAAGATATTCGATAACCTCAGGTTCGATGCCTTGCTCTTTTAACAGTTGCAAGGTTTGACGCGATTTGCCGCAACGCGGATTATGATAAATCTTTACGCTCATGGTTCACCTGCTCATTAAAATAAAAAAGCTATAATAGCATTTTTAATAAAATTCAGGCTTTGGAAAAGGCAATAACGATGATGGACAAAATAATGGATCGCGTACTGGATCGAATCAAGCAATACTGGCTATTAGCGCGATTCGACAAGCCTATCGGCATCCTGATTTTATTGTGGCCGGCATTGTGGGCGCTGTGGGTCGCCAGCGGCGGCAAACCCGATTTGCTGGTTTTGACCGTTATTTGTCTGGGCGTTGTGCTGATGAGGGCGGCAGGCTGCGTGATTAACGATTATGCCGACCGCGACTTCGATCCGCATGTGGAACGCACCAAGCAGCGGCCTATCGCCGCAGGCAGGGTAAGCCCCAAGGAAGCGCTGATAGTTTTTGCGGTGTTGTGTTTGTGCTCTTTCGGTCTGGTGTTATTGCTGAATATCTACACTATCATGCTGTCATTCATCGGCGCATTTCTGGCCGCCAGCTATCCGTTTATGAAACGCTACACTCATTTGCCGCAGGCCTATTTGGGCATGGCTTTCGGCTGGGCGGTGCCGATGTCGTTTGCCGCGCAGCTGGACAGCATTCCGCCGGTGGGCTGGGTGATGTATTTAGCCGTCATATTATGGGCGTTGGTTTACGACACCATGTACGCGATGGTCGATAAGGACGATGATCTGAAAATAGGCGTTAAATCGACGGCCATACTGTTCGGCGCTTACGACCGTCACATCATGGCGGCGTTACAGGTCGTCATACTCGGCCTGCTGATTACTGTGGGGCAAATGGCGAACACCGGTTGGCCTTATTACGGCGGTATTTTAATTGCGGCGGGCTTGTCGGTTTATCAGCAAAAATTGATTCTTCACCGGGAAAGAGCGCTTTGTTTTAAGGCGTTTTTAAACAACAACTGGTATGGCTTGGCCGTGTTTTTAGGCTTGCTGGCGGATTATTGGTTGCGACGATGACCGGACCGATTGTGACAGCCGGGGATATTCCCAAAGCCGCTTGCTAAGAACGGTTGTATATTTTGGCGTTTAGGTCAAAACCTATCAGCATAATCAAGCAGTTAAATTCGAGCCATAACATGATGACCATGATGGTGCCGATGCCGCCATACACCTTGTTGTAAGTGCCGAAGTTGTTGACATAATAGTTAAACAGCAATGACGCCGAGATCGATAAAACGGTCGCCAACAGCGCGCCGGGGCTTATAAACTGGTAGTTGGCCGAATTAACCGGGCCAAAGTAATACAGCAACGAGATGGCGGTATATAACAGCAAAAGCGCAACCAGCCACTTGCCCAGCATCAATAATAATATTTCTCGCCAGTCATGTAAGAGCCAGCCCTGATCAATTGCATAATTGATCGCAACTTCGCTGAATATAATCAGCAATGAAGCCGTCAGCAGGAGCAGCGAGAGCGCTACAAACAAGAGTAGCGAAACGCACCGCTGCTTGATAAAAGATCGGGTTTCAACGACATGAAGGGCCTGGTTGAACGCTTCCATCAACGCATTAATACCGTTGGTGGCAAAGTAGACTGTTACCAAAAATCCGAATGATAGCAATCCGTTATGCTGGTTTTTCACCAGATCGTTAATGGTTTCAACAGCGGCCTGATAAGCGTTTTCAGGTAATAGCGAGTGCATTTCGTTGAACACCTGCTGGTGCAGATTAGCGACGGGCAGGAAAGGTATCAACGAAAAAAAGAAGATGATGGCGGGAAACATCGCCAGAAACAGAGTAAAGGCTACTGCGGACGCCCGAGTGGTAATGGCGCTTTTTTGGATTTCCACCAGGAAGAAGAAGCCTATGTCATGCAATGTCAGTCCGGCGAAACCGGGAGGGCGAATTGCTTTCGACTGCGTAATCAGTTTTTGCAGTAACTCTAAAAACAGAGTTTTTGATCTGAACACATTATTCGTCATTATTGGCGGACTGTTGCAAGTAAGCGGTGCTTACTTTATAAATATCGCACCCGGATAATTCAATCAGCCTTGTCATAACAGGCTTTAACGCGGGTTTCAATATAAAAATACGGAAAATAAATTTATCCCGGCCAGTATAAAATACTTTTGTATTTTCTTTTGCATTGTTAGTAAGATCACTTACCTTTTAGATATTTTTGCGGCGAAACATTCTAGCTAAGCATTGAGGAATAATTATGACAACCATAGCAGACCCTATCATCGGCAGTTGGTACAAGGACGTGGAAAACAACCTGAAATTTAAAGTCGTCGCCATTGAAGAAAGCGATGATTCCATTGAAGTCCAATACCTTAACGGCGATATTGGCGAATACGACCATGACAGCTGGTATAGCTCAACTTTCGATTATATTGAGGCTCCTGAAGACTGGAGCGCGCCTTTTGACGATCTTGAGGTCGATGATTTGGGCTATACCGATACGGACGAACACAGACCCAATCCTGACGATCTGGACATAGAAGATTACCTGGATTAATGAGGGAAGCATCACAATGAAAATGAGTCCTCAGGAATTCCTGGACTGGCAAACAAAACGCATTACCCTGCTGGCTATGTCCGGCGCGGGAAAAACCACGCTAGCCAATAAATTGCCTAAAGCCAAATGGTTCCATTATTCCGGCGATTACCGGATAGGCACAAAATATCTGGAAGAGCCTATTCTGGATAATATCAAGCGCCAGGCCATGCGCGTTCCGTTTCTGCGCGAATTGCTGCTTTCCGACTCCATCCATATCAGCAATAAGATAACCGTCGATAACTTGGCTCCGGTTTCCAGCTTTCTCGGCAAACTCGGCAATCCTGAGTTGGGCGGACTGTCTTTGCAGGAATTCAAACGCCGGCAAAAACTGCACCATCAGGCTGAGATTGCCGCGATGAATGACGTGCCGGATTTTATCGATAAAGCGGTAGACATATACGGCTACAAGCACTTCGTCAATGACGCCGGAGGCAGCGTTTGCGAGCTGGATAGCCCCGAGGTGCTGGAAACGCTGGCGCAGAACACGCTGATTGTTTACATCAAAATTCCGCCGGAATTGGAGCAAACCATTATTGAACGCGCTAAATCCGATCCCAAGCCGCTTTATTATCGGGAAGCGTTCCTTGATGAAAAACTCGCCGAATTCATGAAGCTTAGACAGTATTCTTCCACTGATGCCATTCAGCCGGATGATTTTGTCTCCTGGGTTTTTCCCGAGCTATTCAAGTCCAGACTGCCCCGCTATCAGGCTATCGCCGATCAATACGGCTATACTGTCGATGCGAACGATGTCGCCGCCGTTAACGGCGAGGATGACTTTATCCGGCTTATCGCCGATGCCCTTGGTTCCCAGCAATAATATGGACGGAGTCCGGTTATGCCTTTAGTTGCACATACTGATTTACCGACATTTCAACGCCTTCGTGAAGAAGGGGAGGAAATACTGGATCCTGTTCGCGCCAGTAATCAGGATATACGGGAAATGCATATCGGTCTGCTCAATATGATGCCCGATGCGGCGCTGGAAGCGACCGAAAGACAATTTTTCCGGCTGGTGGGGGCGTGCAACCAGATCGTTCAGTTTCATGTGCATCCGTTTACCATTGAGGGACTGAAAAGAAGCCCGGAAGCGCAAGCCCATATCGCTAAATATTACGAACCCTTCGAGAAAATCAAACGGGATGGCTTGGATGCGCTGATCATCAGCGGCGCTAATGTCACGCATCCCCGATTATCCGAAGAAGATTTCTGGCAACCGTTGACCGAGGTTTTTTTCTGGGCGAAGGAAAATGTCACCTCGATATTGTGTTCATGCCTTGCGACGCATGCCGTCATTCAATATTGTTACGGCATCGAGCGAACCCGCTTGCCGGCCAAACGTTGGGGGGTGTTTTCGCATAAACTAACCGATCGCAGCCATCCGTTGGTCGCGGAAATCAACACCCGATTTGACGTTCCTCATTCCCGTTTTAATGAAATATTCCAGAGCGATATGGAACAACACGGGCTCAGGGTCCTGGCCGCCAGCAAAGAAGCCGGCGTGCATCTTGCGGTCAGCCCGGACGGTTTTCGCATTGTGTTTTTTCAAGGGCATCCTGAATATGACGACATCAGCCTGTTGAAAGAATACAAGCGTGAAGTCCTGCGCTTTTATCGTGCGGAAATAGACGACTACCCGCCGTTCCCGGAAAATTATTTTAATGCCGAGGTCCAGCAGATTTTTGCCGGTTATGAGCAGCAGGTCATATCGGCCAGACAGAACGGGCTGCGTCTGGCCGAGTTTCCTGAAAACCAGGTGCTGGAACATATCGACAACACCTGGGGCGATACGGCGAAAGCGGTATTCAACAATTGGTTGGGAAAAATATATCAATTGACCCATCAGGAACGTGGCCTGCCTTTCATGGATGGCGTAGACCCAAATAATCCCCTAGGTTTATAAATGGATGAGGAGTTTTTGCGGCAGGCGGTCGATCTGGCCGTAGAGAATGCCCGATCGGGACAGGGCGGCCCTTACGGGGCGGTTATTGTAAAAGAGGGACGGGTGATTGCCGCCAGCGGCAACAAGGTCACCAGCAATATCGACCCTACCGCCCATGCGGAAGTGATGGCGATACGTCTGGCTTGTCAAAAGCTCAATGATTTCCAGTTGCCGGGCTGCACCCTTTATTCCAGCTGCGAGCCCTGTCCGATGTGCCTGGGGGCGATCTACTGGGCGAGGCTTGAAAAGGTCTATTTTGCCTGTAGCCGGCATGATGCCGCTGCCGCCAACTTTGACGACAGCTTCATTTACGATGAGATTGCCGTGTTGCCGCATCAGCGCCGTATCGCCATGTTGCATTTAAATCTGCCGAATGCGATGCAGCCGTTTCAGATATGGGCTGAAAAGACCGACAAGGTGCTTTATTAAAACAGGCAAAAGGCTAAGGGCAAAAGGCGCAGAGCGATCCGGTGTTAGGTTTTTTTCGTCTTTCGCCCTTAGCCTTTCACCTCTGTTATTTATCGGTTACTTTAACCAGCCATCCGTTTTGGCCGGAGCATCCTAATTCGGCTTTGGCGCTGACATTGAGCCTGACATATTGGCCATTGAAAGCAGCAGGCAACTTTGCCTTAACCCGGTGAAAACTGCTGTTGCTTTCGACCGTATATTCGAGTTCTTGATTTTTGGCGGTCAATTTGATGGTGCTCGGCTTGGCCCAAGGCGAAACCATGAAGGAAAATGTTGATTCAGGCGGAATCTCGGTTTTTTCGGGCTCTTGAAAGACAGGAAGGCTGAAGTCTCTGAATTGGGGCTTTTTGCAAATCTCTTCTGTTAGACCCGACTCATAGGCGGAAACGGTGCCGGTAAATAATGTGGCTGCAATAAACAGCATAGGGTTAAACATTTTTGTTACGTTCATATATCCACTCCTCAAAAAGACTTGGTGTTGCCATGGGCGGTTTCGGTTGATCCACTGTAATTAACAGCCAACCACGTTAATTATTTTTTTCAATTTGCCGCGCTTAATAATGATATGAATCCAAATTCACACAAACGCTACGGTAACATCTGTCAGATAAAACCTGTGTATTCATATCCTTCAGACAAAACCGACGATGTCTTGTACAATAGCGGAAGTTTAAATTTTAGCAAGAGAACACCACATTGAGCGAACAAAATCAAGAAAGCTTGAATTATAAAAGCGCAGGCGTTGACATTGAAGCCGGTAACGCATTAGTCGAACGGATCAAGCCTATTGCAGCCAGAACACGGACGGCAGGGGTCATGGCGGGTCTGGGCGGTTTCGGTTCGATGTTTGAACTGCCGCTGGACCGTTATCGGCAGCCGATTCTGGTTTCCGGTACCGATGGCGTAGGCACCAAGCTGAAACTGGCCAATGAGTTGGGTATTCATGACACCATCGGTATCGACCTGGTTGCGATGTGCGTCAACGATATTATTGTTCAGGGCGCGGAGCCCCTGTTTTTCCTTGATTATTTTGCGACCGGTAAGTTGGATGTCGACACCGCCGCAGCGGTCGTGGACGGCATCGGCAAAGGTTGCGAGTTGGCAGGTGCTGCTTTGGTCGGCGGCGAAACCGCAGAAATGCCGGGCATGTATGCGGACGGAGAGTATGATCTGGCGGGATTTTGCGTCGGCATCGTGGAAAAAAGCAAAGTGCTCGACGGCGGCAAAGTCAAAGTCGGCGACAAGCTGATCGGCATCGCATCATCTGGCCCGCACTCCAACGGCTATTCATTAATCAGGAAAATCATCACCCACAGTCAGTCGGCGCTGACCGAACCCTTTAACGGCAAATCTTTGGGCGCAGCCTTGCTTGAACCGACCCGGATCTACGTCAAGTCGTTGCTGTCGCTGCTCGATAAAGTACCGGTGCATGCGCTGGCCCACATCACCGGCGGCGGCTTGACCGAGAATCTGCCGCGCGTGCTTCCGCAAGACACCAACGCCCACATCGACCTTGCTTCCTGGGAGTTTCCGGCCATCTTCAAGTGGTTGCAGGAAAAAGGTAACGTATCGCAGGCGGATATGCTGGTCACTTTTAATTGCGGCATCGGCATGATCGTTTGCGTGGCTCCCGAGGATGAGCGGGCGACGCTTGAAACCTTGAGTCAGTTGGGCGAGCAGGCTTTTACTATCGGCGAGCTGGTCGAGTCTGAAGGCAAGCCGGAAGTTAACTATCTGTAAACGGGATTTAATCGTTTCCGCTTAAGGCATAACACCACGAAGACACGAACGACTGCAAGGACAGATATTTGCTCCTGCAATATCTGCATTCCCTACATCCCAGTGGGTTATGCAGGAGGTCGAGCAACGCAGGGAGCAGTTGCCGAGATCACGAAGTTTTTATATTTCATTTTTCGTGATCTTCGTGGTGAAAAATTAATTTATTCTTTGCTCCCGCAATAACAGCGCAAACGCTTCCGCCGGCACAGGCGGGCTTTTGATGTAACCTTGATACGAATCGCAGTTCTTTTCCCGCAGGAACGCCAGTTGCTCCGGGGTTTCGACGCCTTCCGCCAGCACTTTAAAGCCCAGAATATGTCCCATTGCAATAATAGTCGCGGCAATTTCCATATCGTCCTGCAAGTGCGGAATGTCATCGATAAAGCTTTTGTCGATTTTTAACACGTCCAGCGGGAAATGCTTCAGGTAAGCCAGCGACGAAAAACCGGTGCCGAAGTCGTCAATGGCGAGACGGACACCTTGATAACGCAACTTGTTCAGAAGCTCCATCACATTGCTCTGGTTTTCCAGCAGTCCGCTTTCAGTCATTTCCAGCTCCAGGTGTTCGGCCGGGAACCCTGTTTCGTTCAGCACCGCCTCAACCAAGGCGCTAATATTACCGCGGCGGAATTGCTGGGGAGAAACATTGACCGCCAACGTTAGCGGCGGCAAACCCTCATCCAGCCATCGGCGACCTTGACGGCAGGTTTCACGGAGCACCCATTTGCCAATGTCCAAAATCAGCCCGGTTTCTTCGGCGATCGGGATAAAACGTAGCGGGGGAATCAGCCCCTCTGCCGGGTCTTGCCAGCGTACCAAAGCTTCGGCGCCGACGATGCGTCCGCTGGCAATATCGACCTGCGGTTGGTAAAAAACGCGCAGCTCCTGTTGCTCTATCGCCCGGCGCAGCCTTGTTTCCAAGGCAATGCGTTCACGGGCTGCGATCGTCTGGTCTTCGGAAAAATAGGCATAGCAGCCGCGTCCTTGGTCTTTGGCTTGATACAGCGCGGCATCGGCGTGATCCGTGAGCTCTTCATAGCTGGCGCCGTGTTCAGGATACAGGCTGATGCCGATGCTGACGCCAATCTGCACGTCATTGCTTTGGGTTAGTTGGAAGGATTTGCTTAACGCGAATATGATTTCTTCAGCCACCCGTGCGGCGTCTTCAGGATGCGCAATGTCTTCCAGCAAGACGACAAATTCGTCCCCGCCCAGACGCGCCACCATGTCCACATCGCGCAATCTTGCCGTGATGCGCGCCGCGACCTGTTGCAGTAACTCGTCGCCCGCCAGATGCCCCAAACTGTCGTTGACCGCTTTAAAGCGATCCAGGTCAAGCATCAGTAATGCCAGCCGTTTGCCGTCACGCCGTTCTATGTCGATGCTGTGTTTAAGGCGTTCCTGCAGCAGTCTGCGATTAGGCAGTTGGGTGAGAGGATCATAAAAGGCCAGTTGTTTGATTTCCTCCTCGGCGGCTTTGCGGGAGGTAATATCGGAAAAAGAGGCAACGTAATGATGAATCTGCTCAGTCTTTTCATCGGCTGCCTTTACCGCCGTAATAATAAGCCATTCAGGGAACACCTCGCCGTTTTTGCGTCGGTTCCATATTTCACCCTGCCATGCGTCGGTGCGATTGATACTATCCCACATCGCCGCGTAAAAAGCCTTATCATGCAGCCCTGAGCTGAGCAAATTGGGGGTTTTTCCCAGGACTTCCTCGGCACTGTAACCGGTGATCCGGGTAAATGCCTGATTGACTTTGAGGATAACGTTGTTTGCATCGGTGACCAACATGGCGTCCTGCAATTCAAATGCGGTGGCCGCGATGCGAAGATCTACCTCATCCTGCTTTTGCTTGGTGATGTCGGTGATGAAGCCGTGCCAAAGTACGGAGCCGTCGGCCTGCCGCTGCGGCAGCGCGTTACCGAACAGCCAGCAGACAGGGGCGTCGTCAAATTTCAAGCGGTACTCCTGGCGCCATGGCGTTAAGTTTTGCGCCGATACCTTAAAGGACGTCTTGAAAGCGTCCAGATCGTCAGGATGCACGGCGGCAAGTATCTTGGTCGCATCTTCGCTGACTTCCTCCGGGCTGACCCGGTAGATAGTGCGAATGGCCTCATTGGCGTAAGGGATGCAGGAGCGTCCATCGGGAAACCGCTGAAACTGGAACACCAGTCCCGGTACCTGGCTGGCGATTTTTTGCAGGCGATCCAGGGCGTCCTGGCTGGCTTGCTCGGCTTTCTGGCGTTCAACGACCTCCTTCGCCAGTTGCATGGTGCGTGAAGAAAGCGCATCGAACATCGAAAGCATGGTTTCGATCAGCACCTTCATCGCCCCGCTCATTTCCTGGTCGGCTTGCTTCTTGGCCTGGTTTAACGGTATGCCTGATTGTACCGCCAACACGACTTTGGCCATGCGCATGTCGGTGTCCAGAATATGAAAGGCCAGCCATTGGGTCAGAAATGTCAGGATTTCTTCAATCAGCTGATCCAGCGGCCTGCTGGTTTTCCCCCCCATTATTCTGTTCACCGTAGCCAAGAACCGCCTGTGATCCTCTTTATGTTTTGTTTCCCAGGGGTCTTCAGGGAAGAACGCATGCCAGATGCGCTCCTCGGCCTGAAAATGGTAAATAGCGTATTCAGCCAAGTCATTGAAAACATTGTTTAAGGTGGGGACGTCGGATTGGTAGGCCAAGTGACCTGCCAACACATTTAACAACTCGACCAACTTTTGGTGCTGTGCATCGATCAGCGGTACACCAACCTCGAAATTTTTATTCCATGGAAAAACTTCAACTGAATACATAATGCTCTCGTCCAACTTAAAAATTTAGCTGGGGACTTTGGGGTAAAAAATTGGAATGATTGTACGCTTATAAGCGATAAGGTTTTAATAAAACCTGGTTTTTGATGCGTAAGGGAAGATTCTTTTGTATATATCGCGCCTACAGCTTTGTTTTCTGACGCGGTTGAATTTGGTGATAGAATAAAAAAGTAAACAATAAAAACGAGCGGTTACTTTTACGGTCCCGGCAACAATTAATGCGGTAAAGATTTAGGTGTAGTGTGGATAAGCCCGTGCATCGACTGAATTTGCCCGATGCGCGATACTTTTACCCTGCCTGCCGGACTATCTCAATCATCACAATAGAGGAAGCTCACAACCATGAATACTCAACCAGTCGACGCCGCATCGTCTACCGACATCTTTTCTTCGGCTTTTTTACTTGGCAATGTTGGCACGCCGTTTGTAATCGGCTTGGCGGTCGGTTATTTCGCCAAAAAAATGTTGCGCACGGTGCTGTTTCTTGGGGGAGCTGCAATCGTGCTGCTGTTTGTTGCGGAATATTACGACGTCATCGATATAACCGATGAGAAGCTGCAACATGCGGCCAGTGCGGCTACAGAAGCCGCAAAAAGCTCCGGCGGGTTTCTGGTCGATCGCCTGACCAGCGTTACCAGCAAGGGCGCCAGCGGAGTCGGCGGTTTTTTTGTCGGCTTCAAGCTGGGCTAGTTCTCCTCTGGTCAGCTATTGTGGATATGAGCACGCCAGGCGGCGGGTTCAATATCCGGCTGTCGTTTAGCGCTGCCGGTAAACTTTTACGTTAGCCGTCGCCAATCAGGCAAAGTTTTCACTGCCGTCGCACGCCCCTTATCATTCCTGCCGGCAAAACATGCGGCCAATTAAGCCGCATTGGAGAAGGGTATAGCACGCTGAATTCGGATGAGGTTTGCATTTCAGCAGTTGCAGTTGTATCGGAGACAAATGTTGAGCAATGGAATGTAGCTTGTCCCGTGTGTCGGCATGCGACGGAACCGGTTTATCGCAGGCAAAAAAAATGCGGCTGATTAGGCCGCATTAGAGAAGGATATAACACTCTGAATTCCGAGGAGGAAGTTTGCATCTCAAGAGTTGCAGCTATATTAACGGCAAATATTAAGTAACGGAATGTGACAAATTGCCGCGTGTCAGAATGTCGCAGAACCGGTAGCGGATTGTTTTATCGTAAGCAAAAAACGGGTTGATTAAGCCGGATTACCGGGAGTAAATGACTTTCTTGCAGGCAAAAAAAATGCGGCCGGTTAGGCCGCATTAAAAAGGATATAAAACTCTGAATTTCGAGGAGGAAATTTGCATCTCAAGAGTTGTATATATATTAGCGATAAATGATAAATGATGGAATGTGGCATATTGTCGCAGTGTTCTAATTGCCGTAAGTATTCGCCTACATTGGGCGATCGTTATTCATCGGTTGCCCCGTGCAACGCAGCTCACGGCGGAATAAAAGACCCATCTGGACAGTTATATCCCCAGCTCCTGAATTTTACGGGTCAGGGTGTTTCTGCCGTAGCCCAATAAAATAGCCGCTTCATGGCGTTTGCCGTGGGTAAAATTTAACGCGGCCTTAATTAAAATGGTTTCAACCGTCGGAATGATGTGTTTGGCGATTTCACCCTCGTACCCATGCGCCAGATGAGAGTTCAACAGCAATTGCTGGTCTATCCAGCTCCTCAGTAATGCTTCCCAGCCGTTTTCAGTCTCGTTTTTTTCCGATAGGGTATTGAGCAACTCGGGCGGCAAGTCGTGTAAATGAATTTCCCGGCCCGACGCCATCACGGTCAGCCAGCGACAGCTGTTTTCCAGTTGCCTGACATTGCCCGGCCAGTCCAGCGTGCTTAAAAAAGCCTCCGCTTCGGGTTTTAGGATTTTAACTTCCGTATTGAGTTCAACGGCCGCCTGATTTAAAAAGTGGCGCAGCAGCAAGGGGATGTCCTGCTTGCGCTCGCGTAGCGGCGGGATGTGGATGCGGATCACGTTCAGGCGGTGGAATAAATCTTCCCGAAAGCGGCCTTGCTCAACCAGTGTTTCAAGGTTCTGGTGAGTGGCGGCGATAATGCGTACATCGACTTTGACCGATGAATACGACCCGACCGGATAGAACTCGCCGTCGGCCAGTACGCGCAATAAACGGGTTTGCAGTTCGGCGGGCATGTCGCCGATTTCATCAAGAAACAGGGTGCCGCCGTCGGCTTGTTCAAAGCGTCCGGCGCGGCGCGATTGCGCGCCGGTAAATGCGCCTTTTTCATGGCCGAACAGTTCCGATTCCATCAGGTCTTTGGGGATCGCGGCCATATTCAGGGCGATGAACGGGTTGTCGGCTCTGGGGCTGTGCCGATGCAGGGCTTTGGCGACCAATTCCTTGCCGGTTCCCGATTCGCCGTTGATCAGTACGGTGATCTGCGACCTTGCCAGCCGACCGATTGCGCGGAACACTTCCTGCATCGAAGGCGCTTCGCCGATAATTTCCGGCGTCGTTTCCTCGACCGTATGCGTATCCGAAACCGTCTCAATTTGCTGCTGCCGGCTATGGATGCAGGCTCTATGGGCAAGATCGACGACTTCTTTAATATCAAAGGGCTTGGGCAGGTATTCAAAAGCGCCGCCGTGGAATGCGGCGACGGCGCTTTCCAGATCGGAATGAGCGGTCATCACAATCACCGGCAGATTCGGGTGGCTCAGTTGAATCTTGTTCAACAGTTCCAGCCCATCCATGTCAGGCATACGGATATCGGTAATCAGCGCATCGGGCGAGTCGTCCTGCAATGCGTTCAGCAAGTCGGCCGCACCGGAAAAACTGCGGGTGTTGATGTCCGCTTTTTGCAGGGCTTTTTCCACGACCCAGCGTATGGATTTGTCGTCATCGATGATCCAGACAGTTTCGGCTTTAGTCATTGTCGGTCTCTCCCTGTGAAATAATGGGTAAGAAGATTGAAAACACCGTGTTTCCAGGCTCGCTGGTACATTCAATCAAACCGTTATGCTGATTGATCAACGCTTGGGCTATCGACAAACCCAGTCCTGTGCCGTCGGCGCGCCCGGTGATCATGGGATAAAAAATCTGGTTCATCATATCGGCGTCGATGCCCGGACCGTTATCGATAATGTCGCACTTCACGGCCAATTTATAGCGTTTGCGGCCAATGGTCACTTGCCGGTGGATTCGGGTTTTGATCAGGATGTCGCCTTCCCCGTTCAGTGCTTGAACGGCGTTTTTAGCGATATTTAAAATAGCCTGGATCAGTTGGTCTTTATCGGCATAGATGTCCGGGATACTGGGGTCGTAGTCCGATTTAATGGTCAGGTTGGACTCGGCTTGAACCAGCTGCCTGACCCGCTCCAGCACTTCGTGAATATTGATGGCCTTTTTATTGGGCAATTTATTGGGGCCGAGCATTTTATCCATCAAGCCTTGCAGGCGGTCGGACTCGGCAATGATAATCCGGGTGTATTCCTTGAGATCCTGGTCGCGTAATTCCAGATCCAGTAATTGCGCCGCCCCGCGCAAGCCGCCCAAGGGGTTCTTGATTTCATGCGCCAGCCCCCTGACCAGCATTCTGGCGGTATTCTGCTGGGTTAACAAGCGTTCCTCCTTGGATATGCGCAGGTGATTGTCCACTTGTTGTAATTCGACCAGGATTTCGTCGACCTGCTCATCCTTCAACAACGGCGTCGCGCTAAAATTGATGGTGATGCTGTGGGTCATGCGGTCCAGAATAAGCTCCCGATCCAGCAGCGGTTCCGCCATTGTTAAACATTGCTGCAAATTAAGCAGCAATGCGGGATCGGAGGATTTGAATATCTCATTAGCGCTGAGCCCCACCAAGTGGCGCGAGCTGTCGGCAAGCAGAATTTCTCCGGCTGAATTAAGGTAAGTGAGGCTCAGATCGCGATCAAATAACAAGATTGCGCCGTTAAGGTGATCAAGGATACGTTTATACATGGATTGCTTTAAAGTTATTCAAAGTTAAGAGCGTTATGGATTGTATAGCAATTTGCAGGCCGCCCGGCAGGGTGGAGTGGGGCGTTAGGTGGAATCCCACATAACCAGCCACGCTATACGATGGTTTTTGCGGCATGCTTTATTACGCTCCATTCTGTTGCACCATTATCGACCGTTTGGCTGTCTCTTCAAATTATTTATGCCCCATCTTGGCGCGTTAGCGTTCTTTTATATTTTCATGTTTTAGATGTCGGCCGGAATAAGATCGGACAAGTCCGATTGCACCCTTCGGTGCTGCTCAGGAGAGTCTTGTCGAAAAACATAGCGGGAGGCGGCGTTTCCGGCTTGTCGGCTCGCGAGTTACCGGAAATACCGGTTGTTACTGACGCTTGAACCGGTTTATTACGGTTTACAGGATTAAAGTCGGCATACCGATTGCTATTGAATATGGCATACAGTTTGAGCTGATGCATTCATATAAGGAACCCCAGATGAAACAACGCTTGGTCGTCATAGGTAACGGCATGGCGGGTATGCGTACCGTAGAGGAACTGCTGACCGCCGCGCCGGACAAATACGATATTACCGTGTTCGGCGCCGAGCCTTACGGCAACTACAACCGCATCATGCTGTCTTCGGTGCTGTGCGGCGAAAAAACCATCGAGGATATTGTGATCAATAACCGCCAGTGGTACATCGACAACGGCATAACCCTGCATGCGGGCGAGGGTAAGGCCGCGGTTTACATCGACCGGAAACACAAGGAAGTCTACGCCCAGGACGGCACGGTCGCCGGATACGAGCGGCTGCTGATCGCGACCGGTTCCAAGGCGGTCATGCCGGAGGTTCCGGGTAGTGACCTGGATGGCGTGATCAGTTTTAGGGATATTTTCGATGTGAATAAGATGCTCGACTACAGCCGCAGCCATAAAAAAGCCGTGGTGTTGGGCGGCGGGCTGTTGGGGTTGGAGGCCGCTAACGGCCTGGTTTTAAGGGGCATGGATGTCACCGTGATCCATAATCATGAAATCCTGCTGAACCGGCAAATGGACAGGCCCGCAGCAAAAATGCTGCAAATGGAGCTGGAGCAACGCGGCCTTAAATTTAAAATGGCCGCCAAACTTACGCAGTTGACAGGCGATCAAAACAATCACATCACGGCGGTTAGTTTTGCTGACGGCAGACAACTCGAATGCGATCTGTTTGTTGCGGCTATCGGCGTGCGTCCGAACATGGAACTGGCTCGAAAAGCCGGGATTTATTGTGAGCGCGGCATCGTGGTCAACGATACCTTGCAAAGTTACGATCCCAGCATTTATGCGGTCGGCGAATGCATCCAGCATCGCGGCGATACGTTTGGCCTGGTCGCCCCGCTGTTCGAGCAAGCCAAGGTGTGCGCCAATCATCTCAGCGCCCACGGCGCGGCGGAATATGTCGCGCTGCCGACTGCGACCAAGCTGAAGGTGACCGGCATCAACCTGTTTTCGGTCGGCGATTTTCAAGGCGATGAAAGTTGTCAAAGCATCTGTTTTACCGATCCCGCTTTAGGCGTTTATAAAAAACTGGTCATCAAGGCTAACAAGCTGGCCGGCGCGGTGCTGTACGGCGACACAGCCGATGGCGGCTGGTACCAGCAATTGCTGGAGCAAAGAGAAGACATTTCCGGCATCAGGGACGCGCTGATTTTTGGTAAAGCTTATGCCGAGTAAGGCGGTGTCTCGTCCAAATCAACTTAAAGCATTTCACCACGAAGACACAAAGATAAAAACTTCGTGTCTTCGTGGTGAATTAACCTACTTACATTCAAGCCGTTTTTAATGAATACAACCGTACAAACCACTTGTCCTTATTGCGGCGTAGGCTGCGGCATCAGCGCGAAGATCGATGAAGCCCATCATCACCTTAAAATCAGCGGCGACGCCACGCATCCGGCTAATTTCGGGCGGCTTTGCTCCAAAGGCTCCGCGCTCGGCGAAACCGTCGAACTGAAAGGCCGGCTGTTGCAGCCGAAAGTTTACGGGTGCGAAACCAGCTGGACGGAGGCGCTGGATCTGGTCGCCGATTCTTTTATTAATACTATTCAAAAATACGGTGCGGACGCGGTAGCGATTTACGGCTCCGGGCAATTGCTGACCGAAGATTATTATGTCGCCAACAAGCTGATGAAAGGCTTTATCGGCAGCGGCAATATGGATACCAACAGCCGCTTGTGCATGTCGTCTTCGGTCGCCGGACATAAACGCGCCTTTGGCTCCGATACCGTGCCGGGTTGTTATGAGGATTTGGAATTGGCCGAGATGATCGTGCTGATCGGCTCCAATGCCGCCTGGTGCCATCCGGTCAGTTTTCAGCGGATACGCGCGGCCAAGGAATCTAACCCTAAGTTAAAAATCGTCGTGATCGATCCGCGCCGCACCGTCAGCTGCGACATCGCCGATTTGCATTTGCCGTTGGCCAGCGGCAGCGACGCCGCCTTGTTTAACGGATTGCTGCATTTTTTAAGCGGGCAAGGCGTACTGGACCAAGCTTATATAAAAGCCCATACCGAAGGCTTTGAGTTAGCCCTGAATGCCGCCTGTATCGATATTGAACAGGTTGCAGATACTTGTCGGTTAGACAAAGACGACCTGCACCGCTTTTACGAATGGTTCGCCAGCCATGAAAAAGTCGTCAGCCTGTACAGCCAAGGCATCAACCAATCGTCATCCGGCACCGACAAAGTCAATGCGATTATCAATTGCCATCTGGCGACCGGCAGAATCGGCAAGCCCGGTTGCGGGCCGTTCTCGCTGACCGGACAACCGAACGCGATGGGCGGGCGTGAAGTCGGCGGCTTGTCGCACCAACTGGCCGCGCACATGGATTTTTCCAGCACCGATGACATCGAGCGGGTTGCACGGTTTTGGGGCAGCGACAATATCGCCCGTAAATCCGGTTACCCGGCCGTCGAACTGTTCGATGCGATCTATGAGGGCAAAGTCAAAGCCGTGTGGATTATGGGCACCAACCCCGTGGTCAGCTTGCCCAATGCCGATAAAGTCAAACAAGCCTTGCAACGTTGCGAATTTGTGGCGGTGTCCGATTGCATCGCCGATACCGATACTACTGCCCTGGCGCATGTGCTGTTGCCTGCGCAAGGTTGGAGCGAAAAAGACGGTACCGTGACCAATTCCGAGCGGAGGATTTCACGGCAACGGGCATTATTCAAGCCCGCAGGCGGCGCCAAGCCGGACTGGTGGATTATCACCCAAGTGGCGCGGCGCATGGGTTTCGAGCAGACGTTTCATTACCAGAGCCCGGTGGAGATTTTTCGCGAACACGCCCGGCTGTCCGGTTTCGAAAATAACGGGTCGCGCGATTTCGACATATCGGCGTTTGCGGACATCGCCGGGCAGGATTACGAGCGATTACAGCCGATCCAATGGCCGGTTAACCAGGCCTATCCGAAGGGCAGGGCCAGGTTGTTCGATGACGGTCGGTTTTTTACCGAATCCGGCAAAGCCAAATTTATCGCCGTCACGCCGCGCCCGCCGGTCAATCCGCCGGACCAGGATTATCCGCTGATTTTAAATACCGGCCGCCTGCGCGACCAGTGGCACACCATGACGCGCACGGCCATTGCGGCGAAGTTAAATCAGCACAAGCCCGAGCCTTTTGTCGAAGTGCATCCTGACGATGCGCGGCGTTATGGCTTGGTTACCAACAGCCTGGCAAGCATAGAAAGCCGTTGGGGAACCATGCTTGCGCGGGTGCAGGTTACCGACAGCCAGCTTCCGGGCAGCCTGTTCGTTCCGATGCACTGGACCGAACAATACGCCGGCCGCGGACGCATGGGCGCGTTAGTCAACGCGATAGTCGACCCGATTTCCAATCAACCGGAAAGCAAGCACACGCCGGTGCGGATCAAAACCTATCAACCCGCTTGGCAAGGCTTTATCCTGTCCCGCCGCGAGCTGGGCATCGACGCGCCGGATTATTGGGTGAAAATCAAAGGCGAACAGGTTTACCGTTATGAATTGGCCGGGATGACGCTGTCCGAAAACTGGCAGGATTGGGCGAAAAACAATCTCTGCGACAACGATGGCGCAGCGCCCCAGTGGCAGGAATATCAAGATCCAGGCCGGGGCAATTACCGGGCCGCGCGTATCGTGAACAATCAGCTCGAAAGCGTGGTTTTTATCGCCGCCGAGTCTGCGCTTCCCGAGCGCAACTGGCTGGCCGGGCTGTTCGAAAAAACAGAGCTGGAAAAAGCCGAACGCATGGCGTTATTGACCGGCAAGCCACCCGTCGGTCAAGCCGATGTCGGCACTATCGTTTGCGCCTGCTTTAATGTCGGGGAAAAAACCATACTTGCAGCAATCAGGGAACAAGGCCTCAAAACCCATCAGGAAGTCGGACGTTGTCTAAAAGCCGGAACCAACTGCGGCTCTTGCGTGCCGGAGATTAAGGCGTTGTTGTGAGGAGCCTGTACATGCGCTCGTTGCGTAGCACCCGAAGCGCGGGGACAGGGATGCGCCGAGAGCACCCACAGTAGGCGCTTTAGGCGACGCAAAAGAAGGTAACTCCCCCCGTCGGGTTCCAACCATCGCCGCTGTAGCGATACATTTTTCTTGTCCCCAAGCTGACTTCGTCTAAATGAAGAATCTTGCTAATCGGAGGGGGCGGTGATAATGTCCTTGCCCTGATTCACGAGAGCCCAGATAGATTTATGATTGCCCCTACATTGCCCAGCCGAAGCGGCCATTTAGACTGATGGATTCGATTGTCGGTATCTTGCTGGCCGCCGGAGCCGGCCGGCGCTTTGGCGCGGACAACAAACTGACCCGTAGCTTGCCCGATGGCGATTTGGTGGCGGTGCGAGCCTGCCGCAACCTGTTAGCGAGCACGGACAAGGTGCTGGCGGTGGTGCGGCCCGGCGGCGGGGAGCTGACCGCTCTATTGCAGGCCGAGGGCGCGGAAGTCCGGGTTTGCTCCGACGCCGAGCAAGGGATGGGAGCGAGTCTTGCATTCGGTATCCGGGCCTGTCCCGACGCCGCCGGCTGGCTGATCGCGCTGGCGGACATGCCTTGGATAGAGCCCGCGACCATCGGCAAGGTGGCGGATGCGCTTCGCTCGGGTGCGCCCATTGCCGCGGCCTGCTGGCAAGGCCGACGCGGACACCCTGTAGGTTTTTCACGAAATTTAGGCCCGGAACTGGCCGCGTTGGGCGGCGATCAAGGCGCGAAAACGGTGATTCAGGCGCATCTTGATCAACTTCGGCTGATAGATTGCGCTGATGCAGGCGTGCTTCGGGACATCGATAAGCCGGAAGATTTGAAAATCCTGACAAAAATTATAAAACCATTGTGACCCGCGATATTCTCGACCTCCAGATCGAACTGCGCATGGCGCGCCGTCCTTATGCCTTGGCCACTGTCGTGGAAATACTGGGCTCATCCTCGGCAAAACCTGCGGCCAAGGCGCTGATCGACCTCTCCGGCAAGGTCATTGCCGGCTGGGTCGGCGGCGGTTGCGCGCAATCCCTGGTGTCCGGTGCGGCGCTTGAATGTCTTGAAACAGGAGAACCTCGCGTGATTGAAGTCGACTTGAATGACGAAGTTTTCGGCGCGGGCATGCCGTGCGGCGGCAGCATGCGGGTGTATGTGGAACCGGTCTTGCCCAAGCCGGTACTCTGGCTCATGGGACATGGACGCATCGTGGAAAGTCTTTGCGAATTCGCCAGCCGCTTAGAGTTCGAGGTGGTTGTCAATGACCCGCAGGCCACGGCGGAGCGCTTTTCCTCCGCTGAGAGCATCATCAGCGACGATTGCCGGTATCAGCAATTGCAGCCGCAAACGGGCGATTTTGTAGTGATAGCGACCCATCACAAGGGCGACTACGACTCTCTAGCCCGCGCTGTGCAATCCGAAGCCGCGTATATCGCGCTGGTTTCCAGTCGCAAGCGGGCGAATCTGGTCTTGGCGCGATTGGCGCAGGAAGGTTTTTCAGCGTCCGGCCTTGCCAGGGTGCGCGCCCCGGCCGGCCTGGATCTCGGCGCGAAGTCGCCTGAGGAAATCGCCTTGTCTATCGCCAGTGAAATGGTGCTGGTGCGGCGAGGCGGCTGCGGCGAGTCGTTGAGCAAGGCGCTGGAATAATCATACAGCCGAGTAAAATCCTGACACGAACCTCGGCTTAGGCGCCTTTACTGGCCGATCCAAGCCCTGTAAGATTTCGTCCGACATACTTGCGGCCAGTGACACTGCGATGCGAGTGCCCTGTAGCTCTGATAACTGGAAGGAGAAATATCCGATGATTACGCTCAACATCAACGGCAAGCCCCGGCAGATCGATTTGCCGACGGATACCCCCCTTCTTTGGGCCTTGCGCGACTATCTGGGCCTGACCGGAACCAAATTCGGCTGCGGCATGGCTTTATGCGGAGCCTGTACGGTGCATCTCGACGGGGAACCCACGCGCGCTTGTGTGACGCCGATCTCGGCCGCCGTCGGCAAGAAAATCGTCACGATCGAAGCCATCGGCCAAGACGCAACAGGGCAAAAGGTTCAGGATGCCTGGTTAACGCTGAGTGTGCCGCAATGCGGGTATTGCCAGTCCGGCCAGATAATGGCGGCCACGGCGCTGCTCAAGCAAAACCCCAAACCCAGCGACGCCGATATAGACAAGGCCATGAGCGGCAATATCTGCCGCTGCGGCACCTATCCCCGCATACGCGCCGCGATCAAGCAGGCCGCCGGGTCAACGGAGCGTAAGTCATGAAAAAGTCTCTGGATAATCCCACTGTATTGAGCCCGGACGACGCCGGCCTGTATATCGCCAACATCAGCCGGCGCGCGTTTATCAAGAATTTTGCCTTGACCGGATTTGTATTGGCTGCCGGTTTTCCCTCGCTGAGCGGGGCCGACGAAACGGCCGCGCCTTCAGAAAAAGGCAAGTACGGCGCCGATGCAATGCCGCACGGCTGGGTGGATAATCCGCTGGTGTTCGTCGCGATAGCGGAGGACGGCACGGTGACCATTGTTTGTCACCGTTCGGAAATGGGGCAGGGCGTGCGCACCAGCCTGCCGATGGTGGTGGCCGACGAACTCGAAGCCAACTGGCTGCATGTACGGGTCGAGCAGGCGACCGGCGATGAATCGCGTTACGGCAACCAGGATACCGACGGCTCCCGCAGCATGCGCCATTTCTTTATGCCGATGCGCCGGGTCGGCGCGGCCGCCCGCAGCATGCTCGAATCGGCGGCGGCAGCGCAATGGCAAGTGCCGGTGCAGGAAGTCCGCGCCGAGCTGCATCAGGTCCTTCATCCCGCGACCGGCAGAACACTTGGTTACGGTCAGCTGGCCAAGGCCGCGGCAAAACTGCCGGTGCCGGATCGGGAAACCTTGCGCCTGAAGAAACCGGCGGAGTTCCGCTACATCAGCAAAGGGCGGCTCGGGATTTATGACGGGCAGGATATAGTCACCGGCCAGGCACAGTACGGCATCGACACCCGTCTCGACGACATGCTTTACGCCGTAGTGGCGCGCCCGCCGGTATTCGGCGGCAAAGTCTTGAGTTACGATGCCAAGGATGCCCTGAAGCTGCCGGGCGTGGTTAAAGTGGTCGAGCTGCCGAGCAGTCCCCTGCCTGCCGGCTTCAACCCGCTCGGGGGAATCGCCGTGATCGCCCGCAATACCTGGGCGGCTATTCAGGGACGCAAGGCGCTGAAGATCGAATGGAACAACGGGCCTCACGGAACTTACGATTCGGTGATGTACAAGGTCGAGCTCGAAGCAGCGGCGCGCAAACCGGGCAAAGTGGTCCGCAACGAAGGAGACATCGACGCCGCTTTGCAAGGCGCGGTCAAACGGCTGGAAGCCGAATATTACGCTCCGCATCTCGCCCAGGCCCCGATGGAGCCGCCGACCGCAACCGCCCGCATCGTTAAGGGGAAATGCGAAATATGGACCTGCACGCAGGCTCCGCAGGCATCCCGCGACAGCGTGGCCAAATGGCTCAAGCTGCCGGAGGACGATGTTACGGTGCATGTCACCCTGTTGGGCGGCGGTTTCGGACGCAAATCCATACCCGACTACGTCATTGAAGCCGCGCTGTTATCGCAGGCGATGAACGGCAAGCCGGTCAAGCTGACGTGGACGCGCGAGGACGACCTGCACCACTCTTATTTCCACACGGTTTCAGTCGAGCGGCTGGAAGCGGGCCTGGATGCCCAAGGTAAACCGGTAGCGTGGCTGCACCGAACGGTAGCGCCGACCATTTCGTCCACTTTCGGCCCCGACAGCAAGCACCAGATGCCGATCGAACTCGGCATGGGCGTTATCAATGCGCCCTTTGCGATTGCCAACCTGCGCATCGAAAATCCGGAGGCCGAAGCGCATACCCGCATCGGCTGGTTTCGTTCGGTGTCCAATATCCCGCATGCTTTCGCGATCCAGTCCTTCGTTGCCGAATTGGCCGCTACGGCGGGACGCGATCCTAAGGATTTCCTGCTTGAGCTGATCGGCCCGCCGCGGCGCATTGATCCGAGCACCCTTGGCGACAGCTGGAATTACGGGGAGTCGCCCGAGGCCTACCCGCTGGACACCGGACGCCTGCGCCGGGTGATCGAAACCGTTGCGCGCGAGACGGGCTGGGGACGCACCTTGCCCAAGGGCGGAGGATTGGGCTTGGCGGCTCATTACAGCTTCGTCACTTATGTTGCGGTTGTGGTCGAGGTAGCCGTCAACGGCGACGGCGAATTGAGCATTCCCCGCATTGACGTGGCGGTGGATTGCGGGCCTCAGGTTAATCCTGAGCGCATCCGTTCGCAGATCGAAGGCGCCTGTATTATGGGGATCAGCCTGGCGACGCTGGGCGAAATCAGCTTCAAGGAGGGAGCGGTGGTGCAGGATAACTTCCATGCCTATCAACTCACCCGTATGGATGACGCGCCCCGCGAAATCCGGGTTCATCTGCTGCCCGCGACCGAGTTCGATGCGCCGCTCGGCGGCGTCGGTGAGCCGGGCGTCCCGCCCATTGCGCCCGCATTGTGCAACGCGATTTTCGCCGCTACCGGCCAACGCATCCGCCAACTGCCTATCCGGGATCAATTGCGCAAAGCCTGAACACGTTGGTTAAGTGCAGCCCCGTAGCCGGACATCGCAGAAAGACCTGGAACGGGGCTGTAGACTAATGATGTTGGACGGGTTCAATCTCGATAAGCAGCCGATCAAATCGCCTTAGGGGACGGCCGTTATAATCGACAAGCATTTATTCCAAGTACGCGGCGCGCTTCGGCGGTAATTAAAGCGGCACACTGGACCCTACGGAATTTACTCCGTATACTTGGACGAGCCTGCTTTTTGGGTTTTCTTTGAAAGATAACTTGGGAAGAAAGAGGCGGGTGTAGGGAAGAAATTCAGATAAGGTAATCGTAACGCTTAAGGCCGGCAATGACGTTTTTGCACTCAGAGTACCATTCCAAATTCAATCTATCGGCAAAAGACATGCTTGAGATCAGTCGGGAAATCAGTCGGGATTTTACGCCATGCTTTTCAAGCCAGATGCCGGAGCGTGTCGAAAAAATAAGGCTTACGCCGAGAGAACTCTTGGATATTGGCAAGGAAATCAGCCGCGATTTTGCGCCGAAAGTGTCTTGCAGCAAACCGGAATTGATATTGTTGCCGGTCGATCCCGAACATCTTCATGCGTATTGGAATCTTGGCGAAAGCCGGGAAACGCCCGAGCCTGATGACGGGCTTACTCTAAGAATCTATACCCAAGCCGAGGAAGACAGCGCCGATACCGGCGAAGCATTATGGTTCGACGTAGCCGTCGACAGCCCCAATACCCAGCAACAAGTGACTTTGCCAAGCCCGGTTGAGGAAACGGTTTATTCGGCCGCGATCGGCAAACAGGGTGCGGACGACAGCTTTATCGTTTTGGCGCAGTCGAATATTATTCATGCTCACCATGGACAGGCCCAGCGGCATCAAGACTCAGAGAACTCCACCTCTTGCCTGAATAAAAATGCCTCCGGTCTAGGCATCAGCAACTAAACATCATGACAAACAGCTTACCGCGTACCGGGCAGGGATTCCTGAGTATTATTCTTCACGCGCATCTTCCGTATGTGCGGCACCCCGAGCATGACAGTTTTTTTGAGGAGAACTGGCTGTTCGAAGCCATGACCGAATGCTACCTGCCGTTGATCGGCGTGCTCGACCGCTTACATGCGGATAACGTCGATTACCGTCTGACGCTGTCATTGTCGCCGACGTTGATCTCGATGCTGCGCGACGACCTGCTGCAAACGCGTTTCCTGAAATACCTGCATAGCCGGCTGGAATTGGCCGAGAAGGAAATCATCAGGACCCGCGAGCAGCCGGCGTATCAAAAGTTAGCGCGGCTGTACCGGCGCTTTTTTCTGAATGCGTTGGACACTTACCAGAATCGCTATCAAGGCGACTTGCTGGCGGCTTTTATAAAACATCAGGCCACCGGCAAGCTTGAGTTGATAACGACTGCCGCGACCCACGGTTTTTTGCCGTTGCTGAATGTCAGCGAAACCGCAGTCCGCAACCAGATCAATACCGGCATCGCAACGTTTAAGGCCTCGACAGGCAACGCCCCGAGCGGTTTCTGGCTGCCCGAATGCGGCTATTATCCGGGGCTTGAGACGGTGCTCGCCGATGCCGGGATCAAGTATTTTTTCGTCGATACGCACGGCGTTATGGATGCAAGCGAGCAGCCCCGCAACGGCGTTTATGCGCCACTTGATTGCGGCAACGGTGTTGCGGCGTTTGCGCGCGATCCCGAGTCGTCGAAGCAAGTCTGGAGCGCTAAAGAAGGCTATCCGGGCGATTTTGACTACCGCGAATACTATAGCGACATCGGTTTTGAGCGGGAGCTGGATTATATCGCGCCCTATATTCTGGACCGGGAAACCCGCATCAACACCGGAATCAAATACCATCGCGTGACCGGCGGCAACCTGCCCAAGGAAATTTATAATCCGAGACAGGCCAAGGCGAAGGCGTATCGGCATGCCCAGGACTTCATCGATAAACGCCGGGGCCAAATCGACCGGCTTGGCGCTACGATGGACAGGCCGCCGGTTATTGTCGCGCCTTACGATGCGGAACTGTTCGGCCATTGGTGGTTTGAAGGCACGCATTGGCTGGAATGCGTGCTGAGATTGGCAAGCGAAAAAATTAGCAGCATTCAGCTGATCAGTTGCGGCGAGTATTTAACACAGCAGCCGTCGCTTCAGGTCGCCACGCCAGCCGCATCCACCTGGGGCGATCAGGGTTACTCCGGTTACTGGATCAATGAAACGAACGACTGGATTTATCCCTTGCTGCACAAGGCCGAGCTGGATATGGAAAAACTGGCGAACGACGTTAAGGGATTAGCGTTGACCCCGCTGCAAATACGGGCGTTGAATCAGGCCGCCAGGTCGATTCTGCTGGCGCAAGCTTCCGATTGGCCGTTTATCATGAAATCGGGTACAACCATCGACTATGCGAACAAGCGCATTACCGATCACCTGGCCCGGTTTAACTATTTGCACGACAGCATTCGCAAGAACAGGCTCAACGAGCGTTATCTGACCGCTTTGGAGATCATGGATAATATTTTTCCTGACATTGATTTTCGGGATTACAATCCTTCAAATGTAAGTGCCGGTTATAAACCTGATAAGCATTAACTTAAAGTAGAACACCACGAACGACTGCATGGATGCAGAAGGTAGAGCAATGCAGGAGCAATTGCCTAGACACAAAGTTTTATTTTAGTTTTTCTTCGTGTCTCCGTGGTGAATCAAGCCACTACTTTTCTTTTCGATCTGTCGCGCGGACCAGTAATAACGGAGACAAAGGATGGACAAAATCCAACTGCTGTATGTTGAAAATGTGATTACCCGAAAAAAAACCGGCGTTCAGCAGACCTTGGTTTTTTTTATGCAGGTGGAAAGCTCAAGCTACGACAAACGGATTGACGTGCTTTGGGCGGGTGAAGACGGCGACTGGCAAACCCTGCCTGCAAACTATCACAGCAAGCTGGAGCACGATCAGGAATACTGGCAGGCGCAGGTCAGTTTTCAGCTCAGCCCGGCCAAATCGCTGCCCGGCAATATCCGTTTCGGGCTTCGCTGCCGGACCTCGGCGGGCGAGTGCTGGGATAACAAACAGGGCTTAAATTATTCCAGTCAGGCCGACTCGGGCATCAAGGTGGCTTGCGCTGTTCCGGTTTTAAACACAGGTTTTACTAACAAGCTGGAAGACGGGCAAAAAAATATTCCTATCACCGTGGCGGTGGACAAATTTATTGATGCCGACCAAGTGACGGTGCACTGGACGACCGATAACTGGCGGCATACCCATAAAACGCCCTGCCATTTTAAAAGAACCTACTGGGATAAAGAATCGCTCAGCAATGCCAGGAATCCCAACCAGTACGGGGTTGCAGCCTGGAAAGGCTGGCTCAGGATAGGCCAGGCTTTTCGCTTGGAATACAGCATCTCGCTTGAACGCCACGGCCAGGTTTTTTGGGACAATAACCGCGGCAAAAACTACTCGCTCAGCCGCGAGCCGCTGAAGGTCTTGATTCTTAACCTGCATTGTTACCAGGAAGACAATCAGGATTATAAATTCTCCCAGATAGCCAAGGCGATTGACGAACTGAATGCCGACGTCGTCTGTCTACAGGAAGTAGCGGAACTTTGGAATGGCGGGGCAGGGGATTGGGCGTCCAACTCCGCCAGGATAATCAACGACCGATTGCCTACGCCGTACCATATCCACACCGACTGGTCGCATCTGGGCTTTGACAAGTATCGCGAAGGCGTCGCGATTCTAAGCAAATATCCGTTCGTCAAGCAGGATGCCCGGTATGTGTCGGACAGCCATGATGCCTACAGCATCCACTCCAGAAAAGTGGTCATGGCCCAAATCAAGGCCCCTTACATGGGCCGGGTTAATGTTTTTTCGGCGCATTTAAGCTGGTGGGAAGACGGTTTTGCCGGGCAATTTAAACGGCTGTGCGAGTGGGCCGAGACGCAACAGTCGGCGCATGTCGGCGCCACGTTGCTGTGCGGCGATTTTAACATTGCCGCCGGGTCCGAAGGCTACCATCTGGTGGTCGATGGCCACCAATATGACGACCAGTATCTGGCGGCCAATTCAGAAGGCGTGTTTGAAAAAATATTCAGGGTGAACGATCCGCATTGGCAGGATTATCCTAGCGATGATTACCGTATCGATTATATTTTCTTGAATAAAACCAGCGAGCTGCATGTCACTTCGGCGAGGGTTTTGTTTACCGATCAGGATTACGGCCGGGTTTCCGATCATTGCGGTTATTTCATGACCTTTGAGCCTAAATGAGAAATTGTAAGCGGCTTACAAGGTATTCGCATGGATTGTATTATCGTCATCCCGGTAATCCCTGCCGGGATGACACGTTGTTTAGATGCCTATGCCCTTTTATCATGGAGATAAACCTATGCAGATAGCCGAACACTATGCCTCGCCCACTCACGGAAACCTGGGCGGCTCTTTCCAGAGAGTTAACGATTTCAACGACAAATTCTATATCCGCTGGGGAAAAATAGATTTCGATGTGTTCTACGGCGTTCAGGCCAATGTAAAGGTTATCTTAAAAGTCTACCGCGATGCGGTCTGCGAAACCTACATCGTCGATACCGACGCCTATGACATTCAGTGGGACCGCCACAAACGCTGCACGCGGGATTTTTATATCCACCCGTTTTCCAGCAACTTCGGCCAGATCAATTGCGTTAAGTTCGCTTTTATCGTGCATCTGGACGAGCACTCGATTGCCTCCCAAAACGAATATATTTTCATGGACTGGCACCAGCTCCAGGGAGACAGCCCGCAGTACCGAAGGATTACCGGCGATTGGTCGACGCCTAGCAGTTATCGGGCCTATGAGCTGAATGCCGGTGAATTGCAGAGCGATGTGGATTGGTACAACCATCATTTTGAAGCCTTGCAGCTGGTGCCCAAATTCACCAAGGGACAGCAATACCATCCTTACCATCCGAAGCGCTATATTCACGACCTGATCGACAAGGTTATCCGCTGCAAGCACGAGAATCCCGGGCGCTTATGCACGATAAAAGTCAGTGTCGATTGCATAGACGATTATGATTTTACGACGCATTTGCTGCACGCCGGCGATCAGGGGGTGTTGGTGCAGTGCATCGTCGATTGGCGAAAAATGACGCTGACCAACAGTCACAACTATGCGCGCTTAAAGCGTTCCCGGATCGAGTTGATCGGCGTGTTTTGCAGTCCCAAGCATCATCTGATCGAAGTGGAGCCGGATATGCACACCAAGTTCATTATTTTTAATGACGAGGATTGCATACTGGGTTCGTTCAACATCACCTTCGATCGCTGGTGGGCCAACTGGGAATCGGGCATGACTTTCCATTCCAAAGGCATCTGCAGACTGCTGGATAACATCTTCCAAAGCCAGCGCGGCGGCGTCAACCAGAAATACGGCATCGATCCGTTGAGTCATTTCAACCTGCTCTATACCTTCGGCCGGCATGTGATGCTTAACGGCAAACCCTATCGCCCGCATCACGCGATATTGGCCGAAATCAACCGCGCCCGATATTCGGTTAAAGTGTCGTTATTCCTGATCGGCGATTTGTTGGGTGATCACCACGACAGCGCGGTCAATGCGTTGATCAATGCCCATCACCGGGGCGTCAACGTTCATATCCTGCTGAACGGGCATCTGGCCAGACAGGGGCGTATCGGCGTGGAGCGGCCGATGGCGGAAGAGCTGGCCAGGCCGTTGCTGCCGACAGTGGACCGGCTAAAGTATGCGGGCATTTCGGTCGGCCTGGTTTACGGGCAAGACGATCATCCGGTGCCGTATTCGCCGATCCATTCCAAATACTGCATTATTGACGACTACATCGTTATTGAAGGCAGTTTCAACTGGTACAACACCTCGGTTTTTTCACACGACCTGCTGGTCGTGGCCGCCAATTACGAAGTGGCAAAGCCTTATCTGTATGAGTTTGAGCAAATACGGCGGTCGTTTAGAGTGTATTACTGAGCCGGTTTATGTGTGAACGATCGAATACCGAAAGGTACGCATAGCGTACCCTTGCGGCTTGCCCGCTACAGATGACTGTACAAAGTCATGTATTGCTGGGCGCTTGTGCTCCACGAGTAGTCTCTTTTCATGCCGGTGGTTTGCAGCTGTTTCCAGGTTTTAGGGTGGGTATACAAAATCAGCGAGCGTTTAATCGCTTCCATCAATGCCGCAGGGCTTGCTTCATTAAACACAAGGCCTGTCGCGGTTTTGTTGTCCAGCGTTTCCGGCACCGCGTCGACGACGGTATCGGCCAGTCCGCCGGTTTTTCTGACGATGGGTATGGTGCCGTAGCGTTGGCTGTAAATCTGGTTTAAGCCGCAGGGCTCAAAGCGCGAGGGCATCAGGAATATATCCGCCCCTGCTTCAATCATATGCGCCAGCGTTTCGTCATAACCGATGGTGACCGATATTTTGTCGGGGTGGCTTTCGGCAAAATTATGCAGGCGTTGTTCAAAACCTTTGTTGCCGTTGCCGAGCAGTACAAATTGCAGCCGGTGGGTCAGCATCTCGGGGAGGCATTCCAGTATCAGGTCGATGCCTTTTTGTTCGATCAATCGGCTGATAAGCCCGAATACGGGGATGCTATCGTCAACGGGCAGGGATAGTTTTTCCTGTAGCGCCGTTTTGTTGAGCCGTTTTTTGGTTAGCGTTAAATGATTATAGGTTTGGCTGATGTTGGTGTCGGTTTCCGGGTTCCAGTGGTCGGTATCTATGCCGTTGATAATGCCGCTCAGAAAGTCTTTGCGGTGGCTTAACAGGCCTTCCAGGCCGTAGCCGAACTCGGCGGTTTGAATTTCCTTGGCATAGGTCGGGCTTACGGTGGTGATGCGATCCGAATAGACCAGGCCGCCTTTAAGGAATGACAGCATGCCGTAATATTCGATACCGTAAGGATTCCAAAGTTGGCCGGGCAAATTCAAGGAAAGGTAAGTCGCGCTGGGGAATATCCCCTGATAAGCCATGTTATGTATTGTAAAAACGGTAGCGGGCCTGCTGTATTCCAAAGACAGCAGCGCCGGGACCAGTCCGCTTTGCCAGTCGTTGCAGTGAACGATGTCGGGCTTCCAGTCCAGATAGCTCCGGTTCATTGCGACTTCTACCGTGACGCGGCAGAAAAGGGCGAAACGTTCGGCACTGTTGGCCCAGGGATTGCCGTGTTTATCATGATAGGGATTGCCCGGAACATTGAAGAATTCCGGGGCGTCTACCAGCCACACGATGACGCCGGTGCCCGGCAGCCGGGTTTCCAGGATATTCACCGCGTAATTATTGACATAGATAGTGCTTAAGTAGCGAATTTCTTCGGTCGTTTTGATGGCTTGATAATTCGGCATGATAATGCGCGCATCTTCGCCCAATTCGACGAGTGCTTTGGGCAGACTGCCGGAAACGTCAGCCAGTCCTCCGGTTTTAATCAGAGGATGCGTTTCACTGGTGACAAAAAGTATTTTTTTCATGGTCTTGCTTGTTTTATTAAAGGATAACTACTCAACAGATGTTAGGTTTGTTATCGAACACCGGATGATATTTTCAAGGCTAAAGGCTAAAGGCTAAAGGCTAAAGGCTAAAAATTGGAACGTTTTTTAAATTTAGATGCAAACTTTTTCGCCCTTCGCCCTTCGCCCTTCGCCCTTCGCCCTTCGCCTAAAACCTATAATTTCAAAATTACGGCGCCTAACGGAGGTAAGGTAAGGCTGATAGAGTAGGGCTGATTCATCCACGGCGTAGGTTCCGACAATGCTACGCCGTTGCCGACATTGCTGCCGTCGTAGTAGCCGGAATCGGAATTGAATATTTCCGTATAGGCGCCTTCCAGAGGCACGCCTATCCGGTATTCTTCGCGGGGTACCGGGGTAAAGTTGAGTATGACAATCAAGTCTTCATTTTCGGTTTTGCGTCGGTAACTGATGATGGACTGTTGCACATCATGGCAATCGATCCAGTCAAAACCGTGATGATCGAAATCATGCTGGTACAAGGCCGGGTGCTTTTTATAAAGATGGTTCAGGTCTTTTACCAGCGTTTGTATGCCTTGGTGATGCGGGTAGTCCAGTACATACCAGTCCAATGGCCTGTTAAAGTTCCATTCGGAGCCTTGCCCGAATTCGCAGCCCATAAACAGCAGTTTTTTGCCGGGATAGGTGTACATCAAGGTGTAAAGCAGCCGGAGATTGGCGAAGCGTTGCCATTCGTCCCCCGGCATTTTGTTGACCAGGGAGCCTTTGCCATGCACGACTTCGTCGTGGGAGAAGGGCAGGCAGAAGTTTTCGGTAAAGGCATAGAGCATCCCGAACGTGAGCTGGTCGTGATGATATTTGCGGTGTATCGGCTCCTGGCTCATATAGGCCAGCGTGTCGTGCATCCAGCCCATATTCCATTTCATCGAGAAGCCCAAGCCGCCGGTCCAGGTTGGCCGGGTTACTTGCGGCCAGGACGTGGATTCTTCCGCCATCATCACCGTGCCGGGGTGCTGGTCGTGGGTGACGGTATTGAGTTCCCTCAAGAAATCGATCGCTTCCAGATTTTCGTTGCCGCCGTACATATTCGGAATCCAGTCATTCTCGTTGCGGGAATAATCCAGATACAGCATCGAGGCCACGGCATCGACCCGCAAGCCGTCGAGATGGAATTCCTCCAGCCAGAACATCGCGCTGGCCAGCAAAAAGTTTTTAACTTCGTTGCGGCCGTAGTTATAAATCAATGTGCCCCAGTCGCGGTGTTCGCCTTTGCGCGGGTCTTCGTGCTCATAAAGCGCGCTGCCGTCGAAACGGGCCAGCGCAAAGCTGTCTTTGGGAAAATGTGCGGGTACCCAGTCCAGGATTACGCCGATGCCGTTTTGATGGCAGGTGTCGATGAAATAGCGGAAATCGTCCGGCGTGCCGTGACGGCTGGTCGGGGCGAAATAGCCGGTGGTTTGATAACCCCAGGAGGCGTCCAGCGGGTGTTCGGTGACCGGCAATAACTCAATATGGCTGAAGCCCATCTCCTTGACATAGTCGACCAGCTGTACGGCCAGTTCGCGGTAATTGAGGAAATTGCCCAGATAATCGCGGCGCCAGGAACCTAAGTGAACCTCGTAGATAGACATGGGTTCATGCAGCCAATTGTGGCGGACACGGTCATCCAGCCATTGCTGATCCTGCCACTCATAGCTGTTTTCATGGACAACAATGGACGAGGTATTGGGTCGGAATTCAAATTGCTGGCCGTAAGGGTCGGTTTTTAACAGAACCTCATGGGTATTGCGGTTTAATATCTCAAATTTATAGAAACAGCCGGCTTGCAAATCCGGTACGAACAGTTCCCAAATGCCGCTGCCGCCCAAGCTGCGCATCGGATTGCAACGTCCGTCCCAGCGATTGAAATCGCCGACTACGCTGACCCGTCCGGCATTGGGCGCCCAAACCGTAAACAAAACCCCGGCAATGCCGTCGACGCTGTGCAGATGTCCGCCCAATTTTTGGTAGATATGCCAGTGCTTGCCTTCGCCGAATAGGTGTTGGTCAAATTCCGGCAGTTGCGGACCGAAATCATACGGGTCGTAGTTTTCGTGGCTGTTGCCGTCTTTATCGATCCAGGACAGGCGGTAATGAGCCGGCAACCGGCCGGGTTCGGCGTTATATTCAAAAAAGTCGGTATCCGGTATCCGGTTCAAGGCCGCGCCGTTGTGAGTGAAGCCGACCGTTTCCGCGTAAGGCAGGTACACTTTAACCTGAATGTGATCGTTCTTGGGGTGGCGGCCTAAAATTGAAAAAGGATCATGATGTTTGGCTTCCATGATTTTTATAGCATCTGAATCAAGTGCGTTATTAGATTGCTTTTTCACTATGAATAGCCTCGGTGTAGTGGAATAATAGTTGCGTGAATGTTACCAAACACATCAAGAGTTGTCAGTCTATTCCACATGGAGATGAAAAATGTCAGCGTCAAGTAATCATAAGTATGATCATAATGTCAGCCAGTTAACCCGCAATACCATTGCATTAATACTGGCCGGTGGCCGAGGTTCGCGGTTAATGAATATGACCGATTGGCGCGCCAAGCCGGCTGTACCGTTTGGCGGCAAGTTTCGGATTATCGATTTTCCGCTGTCGAACTGCATGAACTCGGGGATACGCAAGATAGGCGTTTTGACCCAATACAAGTCGGATTCGCTGATCAGGCACATCCAGCAGGGCTGGGGGTTTTTACGCGGCGAATTTGGCGAGTATGTCGATTTGATGCCGGCCCAGCAACGGCACGACGAGAATTCCTGGTATAAAGGAACAGCTGACGCTATTTTCCAGAATATTGATATTTTGCGTAGCCGTAGCCCTGAACATATCCTAGTGCTGGCCGGTGATCATATTTATAAAATGGATTACGGCGCGATGCTTGCCGATCATGTTGAAAAAAAGGCCGATTTGACGATCGGCTGTATCGAAGTCTCGCTACAGGATGCAACCGCTTTCGGCGTGATGGATGTCGATGAAAACAGGCGGGTCAGGGCTTTTGTTGAGAAGCCGGAGCATCCTCCGGTTATGCCGGGCAGAACGGACACTGCGTTGGCATCCATGGGTATTTATATTTTTAATGCCGGTTTCCTGTTTGAACAATTGCTAAAAGATGCCGACACCAAGAGCTCAAGCCGGGATTTCGGCAAGGATATTATTCCGGCGGTTATCGATAAATATGTCGCCAACGCTTACCCCTTTTTGGATTTGCAAAGCGGGGTGCAAAGTTACTGGCGCGATGTGGGGACCATCGATGCATACTGGGCGGCCAATATGGAATTGATTGGCGTAAAGCCGGATTTAAATTTATACGATAAAACCTGGCCTATCTGGACCTATCAGGAACAAACACCGCCGGCCAAATTTGTTTTCGACAGCGACAAGAGACGGGGCCAGGCAGTTGACTCTATGGTTTCCGGCGGTTGCGTGATTTCCGGGGCGAAAGTCAGGCATTCCCTGCTATTTTCTAATGTCCGCGTTAACTCATACACAACGTTGCAAGACACCATTGTTTTGCCGGAAGTGAATATCGGCCGCCATTGCCGCATTACCAAAGCGATTATAGAGAAAGGCAGCGAAGTCCCGGAAGGCACCATCATCGGCGAAAACAGGGCCGAAGATGAGAAAAGATTCCATGTGAGCCCCGGTGGAGTCGTTTTGGTTACGCCGGACATGCTGGGACAAAGAAGACATTATGTCAGATAAAAGAAAACTGAAACTGGTCTTGTGCTGGCATATGCACCAGCCGGAATACAGGGATTTACAGACGGGGGAATTCAAGCTGCCGTGGACCTATCTGCATGTTATTAAAGACTATGTGGATATGGCGGCGCATCTGGAAGCCGTGCCGAAGGCCAAGGCGGTGGTGAATTTCGCGCCTATACTTCTGGAACAAATCGAGGAATATGCCCGGCAAGTCAACGGCTATTTGCATGACCGCATTTCGATTACCGATCCTTTATTGGCGGCTTTGGTTAACCCGAGTATTCCGGCGGATCCTGAAGAGCGCATGAAACTGGTTAAAGACTGCATGCGTGCGAACAGGGAACGGCAAATCAACCGTTATCCGACCTTTAAAAGATTGATTGAAATGGCCGAATGGCTTGAGCAGCATTACGACTCTTTGACGTATGTCAATTCTCAATTTATCAGCGATATTCTGGTTTGGTATCATTTGGTTTGGATGGGTGAAACGATAAAGTTGGCGGATAGCCGAATAAAACGCCTGATAGAGAAAGGCTCCGGCTATACCATGCACGACAGGATTGAAATTGTAGAAGTCATTGCCGAGCAGCTGACCAGTATTATCTGTAGATACAAGGCATTAGCCAGAAAAGGGCAGGTTGAACTTTCCGTGACGCCTTACGCCCATCCTATCATGCCGTTGTTGCTGGACTTGAACTCCACCCATGAGGCTATGCCGAGTGCTCCTTTGCCTGAGTTGGATGCCTATCCGGGAGGCAAGGAGCGCGTATGGTGGCATCTTGAAAAGGGCGTGCAGACGTTTAAACGGTTTTTTGGTTTTGAGCCTAAAGGATGCTGGCCTTCGGAAGGCAGCATCAGTGAGCAGACCTTAAAAATATTGGGTGACTTCGGTTTTGATTGGGCGGCTAGCGGCGGGTCCGTGCTGCATAATAGTTTGAATCTTCCTGAAAACGCCAAACACACAGGGATTCATCATCCTTTTAAACTGAAAAAAACCGATATAGCCTGCTTTTTCCGGGATGACGGCTTATCCGATCTTATTGGTTTTGAGTATTCAAAATGGCATGCCGATGATGCGGTCGGCGATTTGATCCACCATCTGGAAAATATTGCCATGCATGAAGCCGGAGACAAGGTGGTTTCAATTATTATGGACGGCGAGAATGCCTGGGAGTATTTTCCTGCTAATGGTTATTACTTCCTCAACGGCCTGTATCATCGTCTGGCCGATCATCAGGCTATTGAATTAACGACTTTTTCGGAATGTCTGCGCAAGAATGTTGACGTTAAGCCGCTGTCGAAAATGGTTGCGGGCAGTTGGGTTTACGGCACTTTTTCGACCTGGATAGGCGATGCGGACAAGAATCGAGGTTGGGATATGCTCGGGGATGCTAAATGGACGTTTGACAAAGTCATTGCCGCCGGTAGGTTAACGGATAAACAAGCGCAACAGGCCGAGCTTCAGTTAGCCGTTTGTGAAGGGTCCGACTGGTTTTGGTGGTTTGGCGATTATAATCCGGGCGAAGCGGTCAGCAACTTTGAGAAACAATTCCGGCTTAATTTGGCTAATTTGTATCGATTGCTGGGTGAAGATCCCCCCGCTTATCTGGCGATGTCATTTACCCAAGGTTCCGGCGCTCCGGCTATGGGAGGAGCAATGCGTCCAGGCGTCGAGCTTGTATGAAGCTAACATATTTGGCTGATTAAAATTGAAAGTTGTATGAAAGCTATAACAGGTAAAGTTATTAAAGCCTGTTGTAAAGGGCATAATGGATTTGGCTTTTGGCAATCCGGCCGAGTCTGCCGCGCAGTGTTAGCCGCGTTCCCATAAAGTTAGCATTTGCTGAATAGTTACCACAAACAAGAGATCATTAAGAGTGAATGACGTCTTAAATAAACGCCGCGCCGGCATTCTTTTGCATATTACATCGTTGCCGGGTGCGGGCCGTCAGGGTGATTTGGGGCAGGAAGCTTACCATTTTGTAAAGTTTCTGCATGATTCGGGGGTGAGCGTATGGCAAGTTTTGCCTTTAGGCATGACCCATGCGGATGGTTCGCCCTACCAATGCCTGTCCGCCCACGCCGGGAATCCTGCATTAATCAATATTGAGTGGCTGGTCAAGCGGGGGTGGCTGCACCGCACCGAGAAATGCGAAGAATGTGCCGGCAATTGCGCCACAAGGTGTCTGGTAACAAAAGCTTATTATGGATACCTGGAAAGCGCCGAACAGCGGGATAAGGAGGACTTTGAACTTTTTTGCCGGGACAAGGCGTTCTGGCTCGATGATTTCGCGTTGTTTCTGGCGCTTAGAGTTGAATTTAACCAGCAATGCTGGAACCAGTGGCCGGAGCATTTCAAGGAAAGAGATGCAAAAGCCATAAAAGAAGCGCGTCGCCGGCTAAAAACACAAATTGAATGTATTAAATTTGAGCAATATGTGTTCTTCCGGCAATGGCTGGAATTAAAAGTCTACGCCAACCGGCATGGTGTTTTTTTATTCGGCGATATTCCTATTTTTGTGTCTTATGACAGTGCCGATGTCTGGGCGCATCGTGAGGTTTTTAAGCTCGATAAATCAGGTGAGATGTCTGTTGTGGCCGGTGTGCCGCCCGATTATTTTTCTGAAACAGGGCAGCGCTGGGGGAACCCGCACTATAACTGGGACCATCTGGAGAACACCGGATTTCATTGGTGGGTCGAAAGGATGGAAACCCAGCTTGAGTTGTTTGATATTATTCGGATCGATCATTTCCGGGGACTTGAAGCCGCCTGGGAAATACCCGCCAATGAAGATACCGCAATTAATGGCGTTTGGGTTAATGCGCCGGGCCAGGCGTTATTAAATGCAATAAAAGCCGAGCATGGGTCGATTCCGTTGGTTGCCGAGGATTTGGGTATTATTACACCCGAAGTTGAGGCGTTAAGGGATGAGTTTGGTTTGCCGGGCATGAAGATCTTGCAGTTCGCATTTGGCGACGGCCCTGATAACCCTTATTTGCCGGACAATTATGAGAAAAACTGCGTTGTTTACACCGGTACTCATGATAATGACACAACGTTAGGCTGGCTGCAGGGTATTAGCGATGATGCTAGGAACCACATTTACGATTACCTCGGCAGGCCCGCTATGCCGCTGCATTGTGCGTTAATTCATGCCGCATTGGCATCGGTTGCAAACCTTGCGGTCATTCCGATGCAGGATATTCTGGAATTGGGGTCTGAGCATCGTATGAATACTCCAGGTACAACTGTGGGTAATTGGAAGTGGCGTTTTCAGTGGGATCAGTTGTCACATGAACGGGCGGTCAGATTTGCGTATCTGGTTGGCTTGTTTAATCGTAAATAAGGTTTTCGTAGGGCGGCCGGCCGGGCCGCCCTTGAATATAGATTAATTGGGGTCAATCGTCGTCTTTGCGAACAGCCTGTTTAGGGAGCGGTAGCAACGGAAAGTTGTAACCTGCCATGATGGCCCGAATCTTATCCGCTTTATCCGCTATCAGCTTGTCAAGAGCCTCTTTTCTTGCTTTATCGCCATTGCGAACGCCCATCGCCATCGCAAATTCGAATTTCATGTCCGGTGTTGATTTCATCGGGATCATTGAGTAACTGTTTTTAGGGCTTTGCGCAACGACATAGCCCGCCATAGGTCCCCACAGAATAACCATATCAATCTTCTTCGCTTTAAGATCCTTTTCTATCTGCATGGCGACATTATTTTCGCCGTCGCCCGACATCGATTGATAAGGGATGCCCACATCGAGCAGACCGTTTTTTTGCATCCAGGTTGTGCCGGGGCCGCGGTCAAACATCGCAATTTTTAATGCCTCCTGTCTTTTTAGCGGCAGATCGGCTAATTGGGCGGCATCGATAATATCATCCCAGCCGCGTCCTTTGGCGATTAACAGCACATAAGTCGACTGGTAGTACGGAGAGGTTGTCAAGGTAAGCTCGTAACCTGCCGGAACGCCCATAATGACGTCACATTTATATTCATTGCTGTCCACATCGGTGTCTTTTAACGGCGCATTTAACGTGTTGCGGATAAAGCCGATGCGTTGCGGCAACCATGTGTATTCAACGGTCTGTCCCAGTTCTTTGGCAAACAGTTCGGCGATTTTGTTTTCAAAGCCGTCTTTGTTTTTTGTGGAATAGGGCGGATTCAAAGGGTCGGCGCAGACTTTGAATTTTTCTTCTGCTGTGGCGGAAAAGCTGATTGCGGCTAGAAACAAGATGGCGAAGTATGCTGTATGTTGAGGTAAGGTCCTCATTAAGATCTCCTTGTGTGAATCAAACAGTAAGGGGTCATAGTTTACTGGATAAAGAGGCAAAAAAAAGCCCCGGTTGATAAATCAACCGGGGCTTTTAATTCACAATCTAAAAATCAGATCGATTTAGTTGCTGGGTAATGTAAATACAGTTAATGTACCGCCCAGTTTAGTGAAAGAGCTTAAGCTTCTGTAAGCGCCCACAGCGCCCAAACCTTCGGAGTTTGAACTTGCTTCACCGCTGTCAAGGCCGGCAGCGATACCGATGCCAGCCCAGCCGCCGATACCTGAAAGAACGCCAACATATTGCTTGCCGTTATATTCCCAAGTATTAACGTTGCCGATGATGCCGGAAGGTGTTTTGAACCGATAGAGTTCTTTACCTGTTTTAGCGTCAACCGCTTTCAGGTAGCCTTCCAGAGTACCGTAGAATACTACGCCGCCGGCAGTTGCAACAGAACCTGACCAAACAGAGAATTGTTCTTTGTTAGACCAAGCGATTTTACCGGTTTTGGCGTCATAAGCTGTGAACTGGCCCAGGTTGGTTGTGCCGTCTGGTTTGCCGGTCATAACGTCCGCGCCGGCAGGCATCATAGTCAAAGTAGCGCCAACGTAGGGTTGACCCGCTGTGTATGATACTTCGAATGGTTCGTAGTCCATGCACAAGTGGTTGCCTGAGATATAGAACAAGCCGGTTTGTGGAGAGTAAGAAACCGGTTGTTGGTTTTTACTTCCTAACGCAGCAGGGCAAACGCCTTGTGTGTTAACGTCTTCGCCGTTTTGCTCAGTACTGTATTTAGATACAACTTGTGGACGGCCGGTGTTCATGTCGACATGAGTTGCCCAGTTAACTGATTTGTCGAATTTTTCAGCAACAAGCAGTTCGCCGGTTTCACGATCTAACGTGTAGCCAAAACCGTTACGGTCGAAATGCACGATAGTTTTGTGCATTTTGCCTTTAACTTCTTGGTCAACCAGAACGGTTTCGTTGATACCGTCAAAGTCCCACTCATCGTGTGGAGTCATTTGGTAAACCCATTTAACCGCACCGGTGTCGGCGTCACGAGCCCATAATGACATGGACCATTTGTTGTCGCCAGGACGTTGAACCGGGTTCCATGTAGATGGGTTGCCTGATCCGTAGTAAATCAGGTTCAATTTAGGATCATAGCTGTACCAGCCCCATGTCGTGCCGCCGCCGATTTTCCATTGGTCGCCTTGCCAAGTGCTAGTGCTTGAGTTTTCGCCAACCGGAGTGACTTTGCCGTCTTTCCAGGTGGTTGTCTTCTTGGGATCAATCAGTGTGTCTTTATCAGGACCCATGCTGTGGCCTTTCCAGACCAGCGCGCCGGTATTGATGTTGTATGCCGCCAAGAAACCGCGAACACCAAATTCACCACCGGAAATACCGGTTAAAACAGTATCTTTAACAACTAACGGAGCCTGTGTGTTGGTCATGCCCAGTTTAGGGTCGCCGTTTTGTACGCTCCATACGCGTTTACCGGTTTTAGCGTCCAGTGCAGTTAAAACGGTATCGGATTGTTGCAGGAAGATTTTGCCGTCGCCATAAGCCAAACCACGGTTGACAGTGTCGCAGCACATAACAGGAATAGTTACGTCAGCATCTTGAGTCGGCGTGAATTCCCAGATTACGGATTGAGTTTTTTGATCAATTGCGTAAACAGTGTTAGGGAAAGGTGTATGAATGTAAAGAACATCGTTAACAACCAAGGGGCCGCCTTCGTGGCCACGCAAGACGCCTGTAGAAAAAGACCAGGCTGGTTGCAGATTTTTCACATTGCTGGTATTGATTTCGCTTAGCTTGCTGTAACGAGTACCTGCGTAATCACCACCCCAAGTTGCCCAGTTGGCTGGGTTTTGGGTCAGTTTTTCAACTTCGCTGTTAGCAGTTGAAACTGCTGGCGCGGCTAGAATAGCAGCCACACTGGAAGCAAGCAGCCAACTTTTCAAAGGCTTCTTCATATTATATTTCTCCTGGTATTCTGTTAATTTGACAGAATAGTGATTGTGTTTTTTAGGACTAATATTAGTTTTTAGGGTGTTTTTCATGTTCCATGGATACAGGAAATTTTCACTCTAGGGGCCTAAATTTAATGATTTTGCCCCAAAAGTCAACTTTTATAGGCGTCGATGCGGAGTGATTTTCTGTAACGTTTTGATAAAACACAGGGTGGCCGGTCATTGCTCCTGCATCCGTGCAGCCGCTACGAGGGCTTTAGATTTTCAGGATATTTCGTTACAGATGCGGTTGAGCGACACGTCATTGATTTAATTGTCGCCGAGGAGGAAGAGGAGGTTCTACAAAGATTGTATTTGTAATAGTGCTCGAATTAAAGTCGCTGAATTTATTTTTGACTTTTATCTATGTAAAACAAATAGACAGGTTAAATGGCTTCGATGTGGTAGCCGTTGCTGTTCCAGCATAATACTTCGGCCGCATGCTTGCTCCATGCGGAAAGAACAAAGCGCTGTGCGGGTTGTCCGTCTATTTCAAAGTCATGGATAGCGGGACGGTGCGTATGCCCATGAATCAAGCGCAGGCAGCGTCGCTTGCGCATAACGTTGATCACCGTGTCCTGATTGACATCCATAATGTCTTGGGACTTCCGGCGTTTGTGGAAATAACTGCGGACACGATACCAGCGTGCCGCCAGCAGCCGTAAAAACAAGGGCTTTGACAACACGGATTGTTGCCATTCCAGGGTATGGGATTTGGCGCGGAATGCCTGATAAGGCCGGTCATCGGTACACAATAAATCGCCGTGAGTTAACAGCGTCGGCGTGCCATGCAAATCGATCACGGCGTACTCATCGAGAAGTATGACGCCGGTATCCTCGGCAAACCGCTTACCTAGCAGGAAATCGCGGTTGCCTTGCTGTAAATAAACCTGAGTGCCTGAATCGGTCAGCTGTTTAAGCTGTTTTCGGATCGTGTTGTTGGGTGGAGTAAAGTCGTCGTCGCCTATCCAGGCATCGAAAAGATCGCCCAATATATAAACCGCGGCTGCTTTGGGCGCTCTATCGCTAAGGAATGAAAGAAACCGGCGGGTGATTTCAGGCTTTTCCAGGGAAATATGCAGGTCTGAGATGAATAGGATTTCTTGATTCAAAGGCGAGTGAGAGGCAAAAGGGCAAAAGGGCAAAAGGGCAAAGGGCAAAGGGCAAAGGGCAAAGGGCTAAAGACGGGGGGTGTGTCGGCACCTTTCGCCTTTAGCCTTGCGCCTTTCGTCTATTTTATAACTTCAGCTTTTTCGACAATGATGTCGGTTTTGGGTACGTCTTGATGTCCGCCACGGTTGCCTGTGGGTTGTTTTGCCATTTCATCGACAACATCCATGCCTTCAATGACTTCGCCGAATACCGCGTAGCCCCAGCCACTGGGTGTTGGGTTGGTATGATTCAGGAACGAGTTGTCTTTATAGTTGATAAAGAACTGGGCGGTTGCGGAATCGGGAACATTGGTGCGCGCCATTGCTATGGAGCCGCGCTTGTTCGGCAAGCCGTTATCGGCTTCGTTTTTGATAGGATCATGAACCGCTTTTTGGTTAAAGTCAGTATCAAAACCGCCGCCTTGCGCCATAAATCCGGGAATTATGCGATGGAAAATAGTGTTGCTGTAAAAGCCTTCGTTAACATAAGTCAGGAAATTTGCCGATGAAATAGGCGCTTTTTCAGGATTCAGCTGGATAATGATTTCACCCAGAGAGGTGGTTAATTTAACTTTTGATGGTGTATCTGACATTTTGTTTTCCGTTGCAAATGAGAGTGATGTGGTTAAAAGCAGCATCATGGAGAAAATGAAGGTACGCATGGATTTCCTTGTAGAGTGATGCAAAGAGCAAATTCTAAGTGTTTTTGTCTTGAAAGAGAAGCATACGCTTGGTAGATTGTACCGTTTTGTTTAACCGGTCCCGACTTATCGGCAATGGAAAATTTTGCCTAATTGAATAATTTAATAACATGTTGAAAATATATAACACCCTGACCCGAAAAAAAGAACTGTTTCAGCCGCGCGTAGCGGGCAAAGTCGGCATGTATGTCTGCGGCATGACGGTTTACGATTATTGCCATATCGGTCATGCACGGGTCATGGTCGTGTTCGATACGGTTGCTCGTTACCTTCGCTATCAGGGTTATGAATTGAACTATGTGCGCAACATTACCGATATTGACGACAAGATCATTCAGCGCGCGATCGAAAACGGCGAGGACTATCATAAGCTGACCGAGCGCTTTATAGACGCGATGCATGAGGACGAACGAGCGTTGGCTGTTGAGCCACCCACCCGAGAACCGAAGGCAACGGACTCTATCGACGTTATTAAGGCGATGATTAAAACCCTAGTGGATAAAGGACTGGCTTATGTCGGCACGAACGGCGATGTGTTTTATGCGGTGACTAAGTTTAAGGATTACGGCCGGTTATCGGGCAAGAACCTGGATGATTTGCAGGCCGGCGAGCGGGTCGATGTCGATCTGGCCAAGCGCAATCCGATGGACTTTGTGCTGTGGAAAATGGCCAAGCCCAACGAGCCGGCCTGGGAATCCCCTTGGGGCTTGGGGCGTCCCGGCTGGCATATCGAGTGTTCGGCGATGTCCACCTGTTGTCTTGGCAATCATTTCGATATACACGGCGGCGGCATGGATTTGCAGTTTCCGCATCATGAAAACGAGATCGCCCAATCGGAAGGCGCGACCGGCGAGAAGTTTGTGAACCTGTGGATGCACAACGGCTTTGTCCGCATTGATGACGAGAAAATGTCCAAGTCGTTGGGCAATTTTTTTACCGTGCGTGAGGTGTTGAAATGCTATCGAGATCGCTATGGAGATGGCGCAGGAGAAATAATACGTTTTTTTATCCTGTCCAGTCATTACCGTAGCCCGCTTAATTATTCCGATGACCAATTGAATGACGCAAAAGTGGCTTTGGATCGATTTTACATTGCTTTGGACAAAGCTTTGCCGGACGATGAAATTCCTGAAAATTTTATTGTACTGGATAATTATAAAGTACGTTTTGAGCAGGCGATGGATGATGACTTTAATACGCCGGTCGCGCGTTCAGTGTTATTCGATTTAGCCAAAGAACTGAATAAAGCCAAAAAAGCAGGTGATAAAGAAAAAGTCGAAACGTTGGCAGCCAACCTGAAATATTTAGGAGGTTTGCTGGGGATATTGCAGCATAAGCCTGGTAATTGGTTGAAACGTAATATTACGCTTATTATGGATAACCTTTTGAGTACGTCCCATGTTGATTCCCCAGAATTAATAGTAGGAAACGGTATCTCTGAAGAACAACTCGAACAGCAAATCCAGGCGCGTCTGGATGCCAAAAAAGCCAAAGACTGGGCTTTGGCCGATAAAATCCGTAACGACCTGAAAGAGCAGGGGGTGATTCTGGAAGATTCGCCCGACGGCACAACCAGTTGGCGGCGCGAATAGTTAGCCGAGTAACGGTATTCCCGCGGGAGTCGTGGAAAAAGTGCAATGTTAAGTTGTAAAAAATATCACCACGAAGACACGAAGGACGCGAAGAAATAAACTTCGCGTCCTTCGTGGTGAATAAAAAGATTTCAAGTGATAAAACTCAAGTAAATACATCAAGGTTTTAATAGCCGATCAAAATACATCGGCATCCAACGATTTGGTAAAAATATTGTTAAATTTAATCAGAGGCTTCCTCTCAAAAAAAATCCGCAACGTCTATTACAGCGCCAGGGAATCGATTGGCGAACATAAGCGCGATATAGTGGTTGCTCATGTCGAGCAGGCCTGCGTGGGTTTGCGGGAAACCAAAAATGAGTTTGAAGATGCGCTGGAGCGGTTTAAGACCCTGGTTTGCGTCAATGAGACGGCGCTGGACCATAAATATAACCTGCTGAACAGACAGTATCAGTTTTGCTGTGCTAAATCCGAAGCGGTCAGCAACAGAATCAGGGCGATCGAACAGGTCAGCGAGGCGCTGTTTAAAGAATGGGAAAGCGAACTGAATGAATACACGAACCGTAACTTACGCTCACACAGCAAGCAGCAATTAAAGTTAGCCAGACAAAATTACGCCCGGCTTATCAAGTCCATGCAAAAGGCGGAAGCAAAAATTCAGCCGGTGCTGGCGGCATTCAAGGATCAGGTGTTGTATTTGAAGCACAACCTTAATGCCCAGGCTATCGCGGCATTAAGACATGAATTTATTGAGATAGGCATCGATATTTCCCAGCTGATCCATGCAATGGAGCAGACCATCACTGAGGCAAGTCAATTTGTTGCAGTATTAACCGAACAAAAAGCCTTGCCTGGCCGGTAAGGCTTAGAGCTTGTACAAAACGTCGTTGGCTTTGTCTTTAGGGTCTTCTTTTGGGCCTTTACGGTTATCCTGGTCAATTCTTTCCTTGCCGAATTTGGCGATCATATCATCCCAGCTTGTGTATTTCTCGTAGCCTGCAAAACCGCTGTTTTTCCGTTGCTGATAAAGTTCTTTGCCCATTGCAATGATCTCTTCAGGTTTTTTACCGTCAACAGTATTAAGAAATTCTTTTTCACTTTTAATGGAATCGCGAAGCATCCAGAAAGACACTTCAAACTCAATGCGAGCATCGGGCGATAAGCGGTTTTTTAGCGCCTTTACTGATTTAAAAGCGGTGCGGGTAGTATGGCCATTAATTTGTGAGCCCTTGCTACATGCGATTAAAGAAGTGCAGCAGAGAATGAGCAGAAGAATAGGTAATTTCTTCATAAAGATAACCTCAAGTTTAAGTAGGGACGCATGTCATGCTATTTACATGGTTTGCGATGTTTATTATATAACGCTGGTTTGTCAAACGAAGTAAAATAGCAGGTCATTATAATCCTGAGCTGGCTTTTCATGCTGGAATTTATCCAATTATTAAAACAACGTTACCAGGCGGTTTCGGCTCAACTGGGCGGTGACTCTGTCAAAACAAGCTATCAACAACGGATTGATCAGCTTATTCTGGCTGAAGCCTTTATCCGTAAGGGCCAGCTGATTGCTGCGTCGCAGCAGCCGTTGTTACAAATGGCCGTGGTGGGACCCACGCAGGCCGGAAAAAGTTCGCTGGCCAACGTGCTGTTAAACAGCAGCGCCGCCGGCGTCAGTCCGTTGGCGGGTTACACTATTCATCCTCAGGGTTTTTGCAACGGCGTCAGTATTGAAGACTGCAACGGCCTGCAACGTTATTTCGGCCGCTTCCAGCAGTTGCCGCAAACCCAGCTCAGCAAAGACCGGCACGATTGCTATTCGCTAAGCGAAAACACCACCGATTCAGGACTTTTGCCGCATGGCGTTTTATGGGATACGCCCGATTTCGACTCGATAGACTCGGCTACCTACCGGGAAGGCGTTATCAGGGCGATTGCGCTGGCGGATATGGTGATCCTGGTGGTCAGCAAGGAAAAATACGCCGATCAGTCGGTTTGGGACATCATGGCCGCTGTTGAAGAACTGCATCAGCCGACGATCATTTGCCTGAACAAGCTGGTTGAAGGGTCGGAATCGGTCATTATCGAGTCCTTAAAGGAAAAATGGCGGCATGCCAGAACCGATGAATTTCCCGAGGTCGTTCCGCTGTACTACCAAAAGCCGGGCGGGCTGCCGGTATGGCCCGAGTCCAGGCGTCAGTTGCTTAACCAACTGGCGAATAAAGTAAGGCGCGACAAGCACGCGCGTTTTGAGCAGGCGTTATTGAGAAGGCACTGGCAAACTTGGCTGGAACCTGTGTTTGCCGAACATCGGGTATTAAACGAGTGGGCAGAATTAGTCGACCTGATGATAGGGCAGGCGATGGAAAGTTACCAGCGCGATTACCTGAATCATCCGCATCATTATGAAACCTTTCAGCTTGCGATGACCGAACTGCTGCACTTAATGGAAATACCCGGATTAGAACGCGTTTTGGCCGGCACCCGCAAGGTCTTGACTTGGCCGGTCAGGCAGTTCATGAAGTTAGGCCGTAAGAGTCTGCATATTTCAGACAGCAGCTACGAAATAGTTTTGTTAAATCAAATAGCCGAACATACGCTGATTCAATTGTCCGACAAGCTGATCGACAAGACCGAACAAAGCCAGTGGTGGCGGCAGATCAACAGTGTGCTGCGCAGCCGGCGGCAGGACGTGTTACAGGATTTCGGGCTGGCGGCTAAAGATTATCACCTGTCTTTCCAGCAGGATGTGGAAAGCGCCGCGCATCGTTTGTATTACAAGCTGCAAGAACAGCCGGTGGTGCTCAATAGTTTACGCGCAACCCGTGCCACCGCCGATGCCGCCGTTATCGCGCTGACCTTGCAAATGGGCGGCATCGGCCTGCATGACCTGGTTGTCGCCCCGGCGATGCTGACAGTGACCTCGCTGCTGGCTGAAAGTGCGGTCGGCAGCTATATGCACAAAGTGGAAGCCGAATTAAAGCAGAACCAATTCGATACCGTCAAACAGGCGTTATTTGCCGGGAGCCTGCGCCTTAAACTGTTGCAGCTGCCCGAGCACTTATCGATGAATACTCATTTTAATATCTCCCCTGACCAGCTGCATGCGGCAGAGCTACAACTGACAGAAAAGCGACATGGCTTACGATTACTCTAGTTTGGTACAAACGACAAAACGCTGGACCGAACAGGCGTCGGCGGCAGGCTGGATCAATGCCGACACTGCCCGGCAGTTAAGTGATGTCGATGCGAGAACGCCCGATACATTGTTTGATCATGACGGTTCCAGGCCGCTGATAGTCGCTTTCATGGGCGGCACCGGCGTCGGCAAGAGTTCATTGCTGAATCGCCTGGCAGGCAAAGCCATCGCCAGAGCCGGAGTCGAGCGGCCCACTTCGCGGGAAGTCACTCTTTATCATCACCATAGCGTTGCGATCAAGCATTTGCCCGAGCAACTGCCGCTGGCCCAAATCAAAACCGCCGAGCATGACAATGAGGCCAGGAAACATGTGATCTGGATCGACATGCCCGACTTCGACAGCACCGAGCAAAGCAACAAACACCAAGTGCTGGAATGGCTGCCGCATATCGATGTGCTGATCTACGTGGTCAGCCCCGAACGCTATCGCGACGAAAAAGCTTGGCGCTTGCTGCTTGCAGAGGGCGGCAGGCATGCCTGGCTGTTTGTGCTGAATCAGTGGGACAGAGGCCTGACAGAACAGTATGAAGATTTCAAGCGGCAACTGCATAAAGCGGGTTTTGCCGAGCCGATTATCTTCAAGACCGCTTGCGCCGAAGGCCTGCAAGTCGACGAGTTCGGCGCGTTGGAATCGACTATCAGCTCGTTGGCGACCGAGCATGTCGTTGCGCAACTGGAGCAACGAAGTTCGCAGGCCAGGAAAGACGAGTTAAAGAAAAACCTGGAAAACACCGGGTGGCTACTGGGTTCCGCATCGGCGTTTCAACAATTACCGACGCTGTGGCAGGATCAATGGCGACGCTCAGCCCAAGTATTGCAACAGGGTTTTGCATGGCCTATCCAGCAATTAGCGCGGCACTATGCCGACCATGCTGCTGATTTATTAGGCAATCCGTCGGCTGCTAAATATGTAGCGACTGGTGCTAAACTCAACTTATGGGACGAGTGGGCCGAAGCCCGTTTCGACGACGCGCTGGATGAATTCGTGATCAATGCGGACCAGTTGGGCGTACCGGTGAGTCCGCTTAAGAAACAGCTGTCCGCATTACGGGAAAAAGTGCCCAAAATCGTCCAGGCTCAAAGCGAACTGGCCGCCAGGCAGGCCTTGGCGAATCCCGGCAATGCCTTGCATCGCGGCTTTTTAAAGTTCATGCGCCTATGTGAAATCGTCCTGCCGCTTGCCGCCATTTGTTGGGTCGGCTATCAGGTTTTTATCGGCTACTACACCAGCAACATGACCGACGTAGCTTATTTGGGCGTGGACTTTGCGATACATAGCGGCTTGTTAATCGCCATTACTTGGCTGACACCTTTTTTCATCCTGAAAAAATTAAAGCCGTCGCTGGAAAAAAGCGCCTTAAGAGGACTAAACAAAGGGTTAAACAATGCGCTTACCATGATCGATGGCGGTGTGCTGCTGGTGATAGAAAACATCTGTGCTCAGCATGTCGAGCAGATCAGCCGGCTTGACGGGATTATCGAGCAGTGCGGAGCCGCTGACCGGCAGCTACCAATAGACAGCAACAGTCCCTTGGCTAGGATGCTGATTGATTAACACGATGCTTTTATTCCCTCTCTCCTGTTGGAGAGGGCTAGGAGACGACTGCATGGATGCAGGAGGTAGAGCAATGCAGGAGCGATTGCCGAGGAAAATTAAAAAATAAGGATTTTGACGTACAGAAACGACAGTCAAGGCTTTGCCGTCCTGAGCCCTTCAGCTGCGCTCAGGAGAGCCCTGGCGGAGGATGAACGGTAAAGCCCCCTGGAACCCTTATAAATACCGGGCTAAAAAAATAATTGTACAATTTTTATACAATTCGTATATTATACACATCACGGGGGGCGACATGGCTTCGACGTGGGTAGCGAAACCTTAAGCGCATGCCGAGGACAGTACACCTCGTAAAATCTACTGAAACTAAAGTATTCGCAAATGACGAAAACTACTCAATGGCTTTAGCTGCTTAAAACCAGCACCATTCCTCTGACCATCTGTGCTTATGCGGGTGGAGTTTTTAGTACCTTTTAGGTATGAAAGGCGCTCAGAGGTCATCTACATAAGATCGCGCCAAAATCTGTCCGGTGTGGCGGCGCTAAAACCTTACGGAATCGCTGGTGATTTTCTTGGCCCGACGGGTAGTCACTAGCTAAATCAAAAGTGCGGGATAAGCATGTAGACCTTGTGGCGGAGTACTTGCGGACGCGGGTTCAATTCCCGCCGCCTCCACCAAATTATTAAACCAAATAGAAACCCGCAAGCCGTAAGGCTTAGCGGGTTTTTTATTGTCCATTGAAACGCAACAAAATGCAGTAACAATCTGTGATTTGTAGGGATATGCTCTCAATCTGTTTTGATATATTAATCTGATATTTGATGTTGATAGTGCCCAAGAAACTGGTTTTCGGCAGGACGGTGTCGCGTTAGCAATCCGCCAATCAACTCACAACGCCAATATCAACTTGCCGCAAAAGCGAACAGTCGGAAAGTTTACAGAATCAAGTGGAACCGACCCCTATCGATTTCATGTGGAACAATAAACAGATAATTTGAAGGAAATAGATGCCAATAAAATTAACGCCATTTGATCATAAGCCGCTTTGTTACGGTTACACTTGGACTATTAATGATGAAGATCATCTCGCAGAACAGATAGCATATATCGCCCTTGGGCAGTCGTTGCATGTTCAAAAAATATTGGTTGATGCGAATTTTGTCCCACGGGCACCAACCGAAAACGCCGCTAAGGGTGCAATAAAACTACTAACTGTTGATAGCGGAAAAGATCCATGGCATCGCGATGGCTGGATGTTTCAAGCCATGTCTTGGATTGCGGCTAACAAAGGCACACCAAACGGAGTAATTCGAGGACCGCAAATGATTGCCGCCGATAAGGGGTTCGACGGACTCCAACTGCAACTAGATAACGCTAAAAATGTTGTTGCTGCAATCATTTTTGAGGATAAGGCAGTCGAAGATCCTCGTAAGACCATACATGAAAAAGTTTGGCCTGAATTCTCGATGTTCGAATCAGGTGAGCGTGAGAACGAGCTTACTGCTGGAATTACCGCAATTTTGCAAACTCGGCATGACATTGACCCTGATGCGGCAATCGAGACTATCCTTTGGAAGGATATTCGTCATTATCGAATCAGCATCACTGTCGGCGACACACATAGTAACGATGCTGGTCGCCAGCGTCTTTTTAAAAACTATGATACGACTATCACTGGGATAGCCGAAAAAAGAAGAGGAGAAACATTCCATATCAATAACCTTCGTGATTGGATGGAGAGTTTGGCACAAAAGGCGATAATTTCAATCCAGAACAAGGTGGCAACAAATGTTTGACTCTGAAACTGTTGATCTAATTTCTGGCGCACCCGCATTGGATGGTTTGAGCTTAGCTGAATTGCCTCAACTTCTTACCAAAGCCTATACGACTATAGTTTCCGCCCGCATCCAGTTACGGGAATCGGCCGATGAAAATAAGTACTCAACGGACATCGTCAAAATTAATAGTGAGATGAGGCGGCTCGCTTTTACTCAAGAGGCGTTTGTTTCCGTTTTAGCTGAACGGGAAAATCGAGCAGCGGCAGCATTTGTAGGTGGTACAGCGCACTATGTTAGTTTACTTACTGAGAAGATTCGACCAGCGTCGCGTCCAAGCTATCTTGGCTATCAGGCAATCTCACCAGAAGTGTCAGCTACATTATTGTTCATGATTGCAGAAGCCAATGCCGATGCTGCCGAAATGTCAAAATCCATTATTGTACAGACAGATGATACTGTCGAAGCAGCTCTACTGACTGCAATATGCAATTTAGCCAAGGGGCGTTTGCGAGCAGTGCTAGAAATGGATGTGCCATCCCCCGACCAATTCCTTAATACCGACCTTTGCTCTCAGGCAGTTCGTACGCTCTATTATCTTTTGTTACAGGGTATACGTTTACTTGCGACGAATATGCTAGGTGAGAATATTGACGAAAATAATTTTATAGAAAAAGAGCCGAAAGCTTTATTTGACCATGTCAAAAGTCTTTGTATCGAACCTTTAGATATGGGATTAAATAACAAAGAAAATGTTCAATACAGCCTGTATCCAGGCCCCCTGCATCTTGCGTCGTTGCTCTCGTCAGTTGCTCAAGATTTATCATCTTCAGCTTTGGTGAACATACCTCCTCCTGATGGAATTGATGGCGAACCTTGGTTAAGTATTATGCAAGAAATTGCAGAATACAGGCCCTATTTATGGCGGAATCATCGCAAGGCTATCAGTGATGGATATTTAAATCCAGGAACATCCTCTGTAATTAGTTTTCCGACAGGCGCAGGTAAATCAACATTGGCCGAATTGAAAATCGCTGCAACACTTCTGCGCGGTTTAAAAATTGTTTTCTTAGCACCAACACTTGCTTTAGTTGATCAGACAACCAAAGCACTCGCTAAAACTTTCCCAAAGGCTAAAGTTCGGAAAGACCAGTTAAATGACAATCTGTTCGATTTTAAAGATGATGAGTTGCCGAACATCTCAGTCATGACCCCCGAACATTGCTTAGCCATGCTTTGTTTCAATCGTGAGATTTTTACCGATTTAGGACTCATTATTTTCGATGAATGCCATTTACTACATCCTCGCGACATAGATCGCAGTCAACGTGCAATAGATTCTATGCTTTGTGTTCTGAACCTCACAAGTATTGCGCAAGAGGCAGATATTCTCTTTCTTTCGGCGATGATGAAAAATACGGAGGAAATTGCTGGCTGGGTGCAAAGTCTAACAAATCGTCCCTGTTTGCCATTGGTTTTGTCATGGAAACCCACCCGCCAAGTTCGTGGATGTGTTGTTTACAATTCGGACAGGATACGTGTACTTAATAGCCGTCTCCGGGAAGTCCGTACACAAGTGAGCAATATAAATATACCCGCTCGGTTACAGAGTGAATTGACCGTTCGGCCATTTGGATTTTTTTGCCTTCATCAAACATGGAAAACTCAAGAACTTGACGACTACGCTCTGCTCCCTTTACTCCAAGATCCGGTTGTGTTGGCTACTGGAACAACCAGAGATCGGAATTGGTATTTGACACCGAATGGTAATCAAGTCGCATCCGCCATAGCAGAAGCTACTGCTAAGCAAAGCATAAAGACACTTGTTTTTACTCAAACCATTCCATTAGCTAACAGCGCAACGAAGAATCTTAACAGTAGCTTAGTATCCCAGTGTGTACTAATAGAGGAAGAAAAGCGACTATACGATATAGCTATGGATGAAACTGGTGGCTCGGATCATCTTTATATTGAAGTCAATGTTAATGGTAAATTACTATCGTCGTGTGTATGTCATCATGGTCTTCTTCTTCCAGTTGAACGTCATTTGCACGAATCCTTGTATAAAAGAACTGATGGAATCAATGTGATGGTCGCAACATCGACCCTTGCACAGGGTATGAATCTTCCCAGCGAGGTTGTCATCATTGCCGGAGATAGTCGCTTCGATCCAGGCACAAATCAAATGGAGCAGCTTGAGGCTTTTGAACTTTTGAATGCTGCTGGCCGAGCAGGAAGAGCCGGTGAAGGTTCATATGGGTTTGTACTTGTTGTACCTAGCAAGGTTATTGATTTTGACGATAAGGCAAACAGAATCCATCGTCACTGGGCCGAATTAAAAGCCATCTTCACTCAGAGCGATCAATGTCTGAAGATTGACGATCCAATTGAATCATTACTCGACCACATCCATATTGCAGCGACAAACCTGTCCCCAATGGCCTCATATCTCGTAAGACGACTACCCATAGGAGAATCATCGAAAGAGGATGACACTGATGCACCTGCCCGTGAGCTTCTTGGTAGATCATTTGCAGCATATAGGGCGAGACAGAAGGGAGATCAAGAATGGGTTGGAACGCGAATTGCGTCGGCAATTGCCGCTAGAAATAACGATCCAGAAACATTGAGTGTTATGACATGGGCTGATCATCTTGCTGCCAGTGCTGGCGTACCTGTTAGCATTATTCGCGATCTTGGCAAAGAATTTGCCGAACAGCCATTGGACAATGATGCACTTATGCTTGATTGGCGTAATTGGTTACTCGATTGGTTGAATAAACGACCAAAGTTAATCACCCTGTTGTTACGAAATGAAAATCTTGAAGGTCTTTTTGGTAGGGAATATAAAGAGCTGTATGGTGACGAAGCCCGTGGAAAATATGCACTACCGCATTTAGCTCGATTGCTGAATTGTTGGATGACTGGTGATAGTCTTGCTGATCTTGAACTCAGCTATGGAACTAGAATGGAGCGTATCGGAAAATGTGAAAATGCCCGTGAATTTGTACTACGACTTGTTCCAGATCTTGCGTATATTTTCGGTCTACCTGCACAAGTTTTTCAATCGATGTACAAGGATAATATTGAAGTTGTTGATCTGCCAATAGGACTAGAAACACTCGGTAGCTGTGTTCGTGAGGGATTTGATCAGACAGAAAAACTTGCCCTTTGGCAACACAGAAAAAGAATTATTGCTCGTCGTGCTGTGCATAGAGAGTTCAAGTCGATTGAGCCTTATTTGGAGCCTGCAATTCCAGGTGAAAAATTCTCAGATGTCATTGCCCGTATCAAGAGTGCGATAAATATTGCCAGTTAGGGCTTTGTTTACCATAGTGAGGGTTATTTTAGTCCATGGCACACAATGACAGGTTTAAATATTTTTTGTTACTACAATAAAATAATGCGAATTGACTTTGACCCGGCCAAAAACGCTAAGAACATCATGGAACGCAGTTTGAGCTTTGAACACGCGGCGGCGTTTGATTTTTTGTCGGCAACCTTCCTGATGACGAGCGGCAGGATTATGGCGAACAGCGCCAAATCGCTATCGGTTATCTGGACGGATTGCATTTTCTTTGCTTCGTGCAAATTCCTGACGGCATCCGCGTCGTGAGCTTTCGCAAGGCCAACAGTAGAGAGGCGCGTAAATATGACAAACCAATTACCCTTAACTGACGCGGACGGCGAAGTACGTGAGCTTACCGAAGAAGATTTTAAAAACGCCGTGCCGTTTTCCGCCTTGCCTGAATCGTTACAAACCACGCTACGAGGCTTAAAAAGACGGGGTAAGCAACAGTCGCCCACCAAGGTATCTACTACGGTGCGTTTTGACCGCGATGTGCTGGACGCATTTCGAGCTACAGGTCGCGGCTGGCAATCGCGGATGAATGAAGCGCTGAAGGAGTGGCTTAAGGAGCATGCCGCCTGATCAAGCACCTGGGTTTGGCGTCGTTCCGACGGAACTCATTCGGCAATGCTCCGGCAATTGCTAACCGTGACGCTGGCGCGTTATTAATTGCGTTCCCATACAGGAGGGAACGATGAATGAAAGGGTGGCAAGCACCTCAATCGGTTCTATTCCCGGCCAGCAATTCCAATATTGAAGCATCGCAAGCGCCGCAGCCTGAGCATGCGCCGGTCATTCTGGATATTCTGTCCAGATCGTCGACTCCCTTATTAACAAGTTCCTTAATTTGCTGTTTAGTGGTTCCGCTACAGTGGCAAATAACGTCGTTTTTATACGGGTTAATATCATTCATAGCGTGCTTAGGCTTCTGTATTGCTCTGCATGCATCTCGAGACAATGATTTTCAGGTCTGACTAAAACCCAGTTCGTGCAGCTGCATGTTGATGATTTTAAGCGCGGCCAATACCGCAGCAAAAACCTGGTTGGAATGCACGGCGCGGGTTTTGCGCAGTTCGTCGCCGCAATTCCAAGTGATGACGCATTCGGTTAAGGCGCTGGTATGTCCGCCTCTGGGTATCCGTATTTCAAAGTCGGCCAGTGCGGGCAGGGTGTAGTTGTGTTGCTGCATGACTTTGTTGATGGCGTCGACGAATGCGTCAAAGCCGCCGTTGCCGGAACCGGATGCAATGTGCGTCGCGCCCATCACTTTGACTCGCAGGCTGGCAGTCGATTCCAAATCCAAACCGCTGGTGATCGAGCAGTTCAGCAGTTTGATATGCTGGTAACTCTTGCTCTCCAACACGTCGGCAATGATAAAGGGCAGGTCGTCGGTGGTGATGGTCTCTTTTGAATCGCCGAGGCTGACGATCCGGGCCAGCACTTTTTTCTGGTTCTCTTCCGACAGGTCGAGTTCCAGCATTTCCAGATTCTTTTTCAGCGACGCTTTGCCGCTCATCTTGCCCAAGGCGTAGCTACGGGTGCGGGAGAAACGTTCCGGGCCCAATTTGGTTTTGTACAGTCCGCCTTTTTGATCGCCGTCGGCATGGATGCCTGCGGTTTGGGTGAAAACATCGGCCCCGACGATCGGCGCATTGGCGGCGATGCGTTTGCCGGAAAAGTTTTCGACCATAGAGCTGATGCGGACGATATGGCTTTCATCGATGGACAGCTGCATGTTCATTTTATCGCGCAACACCACGGCCACTTCGGCCATTGAGGCATTGCCCGCGCGCTCGCCGAGGCAGTTAACAGTGCAGTGTATCGCGTTGACGCCGGCGCGAACCGCTTCCATCACGTTGGCGGTCGCCAGGCCGTAATCGTTGTGCGGATGAAAATCGAATTGCAGCTTCGGGTAGCGGCTGCACATATCGCTGAAGCTTGAGAACACTTCGGCAGGCGACAACACGCCGAGGGTATCGGGCAGCATGAAATGATTGATGCCCGCGTTTTGCAGGTTGTCCATCAAACCGTAAACATAATCCCGGTCGTCTCGATAGCCGTTAGACCAGTCTTCAAGATAGACGTTGACTTTCAGGCCCTTTTCCAGCGCGTAGTTGACGGTTTGCAAGACATCTGCGGTATGTTCGGCGAGTGTTTTGCCCAATTGTACGCGGCAATGCTTTTCGCTGCCTTTGATCAGCAGGTTGATTACGTCGCCGCCGGTTTCCAGTATCCAGTCGACGCTGCGCGTGTGATCGACAAAACCCAGGACTTCAACGCGTCCGGCAAAGCCTTCCTGTTTCGCCCACTCGTTAATGCTGGTGACCGCTTCTTTTTCACCCTGGGAGACGCGGGCGGAGGCGACTTCAATCCGGTCAACCCGCAGAGATTGCAACAGGGCTTTGGCAATACTGACTTTTTCCACCGGCGTAAAGGAAACGCCTTGAGTTTGCTCGCCATCACGCAAGGTGGTGTCCATCAGCTGGATATGTCTTGAATCGGTGGACATGGTTGTCGCCTGTGCTCTCAATGTAAGCGGATTGATTAAAGTTTCTGTTGGGTTACAACTGCATGGGCCGGTTTGCTCCGGCTTCCATGCCCAATGCTGCTGATTTTAGAAGATACGCTCTCTCCTTCAGGGAGAAGGTTGGGATGAGGGGATAAAAAGCTTATTTTGGTTCCCCTCACCCAACCCTCTCGGCAATTGCTCCTGCATTGCTCTACTACCTACATCCTTGTAGGTATCCCGCTGGAGAGGGCTTTGCGCTGCTTAAACCCAAAGCCAAGGAAAGTTTTGCTTGTGCTGCTGTTCATACTGCGTGATCTTGTCGACATGTTTTAAGGTCAAGCCGATGTCATCCAGTCCGCTAAGCAGGTTGCCTTTGCGGAACGGGTCGATCTCAAAGCTGAAGCTGTTGCCGCCTGGCGTGGTGACTTGCTGGTTTTCAAGATCGACGACAAAACGAACGCCTTCGTTGGCCGCAATCTCGGCCATCAATTTATCCAGCTGAGCTTTATCGACTTTGATCGCCAGGATGCCGTTTTTAAAACAGTTGTTGTAGAAAATATCGGCATAGCTGGTGGAAATGATGGTGTTAAAACCATAATCGGCAATCGCCCAAGGCGCGTGTTCGCGCGATGAGCCGCAGCCGAAGTTGTCGCCGACCACCAGGACTTTAGCGCCCTTGAATGCAGGCTTGTTCAGCTCGAATTCCGGGTTGTCGCTGCCGTCGTCGTTAAAGCGCCAGTCGTGAAAAAGATGCTGACCAAAACCGCTGCGTTCCACTTTTTTCAGGAACTGCTTGGGGATAATCTGGTCGGTATCGACGTTGCTGCGGTTCATCAATGCCGCGATGCTTTCATGTTTTTTGTACGGTTCCATAATTCTTTCCGATCTTATAGTTTGCGAATATCGACAAAATGGCCTGCCGCCGCTGCGGCCGCCGCCATTGCAGGCGAAACCAAGTGCGTCCGTCCGCCTTTACCTTGGCGGCCTTCAAAATTGCGGTTTGAAGTCGAAGCGCAACGTTGGCCTGGAGTCAATTCATCGCCATTCATCGCCAGACACATCGAACATCCGGGCTCGCGCCATTGCCAACCGGCATCGATAAAGATTTTATCCAAGCCTTCGGCTTCGGCCTGTTGCTTGACGTGATAGGAACCGGGGACTGCAATCGCGGTGACGCCGCCCGCTACTTTGGTGCCTTTTGCCACTTCGGCGGCGATCCGAAAATCTTCGATACGGCCGTTGGTGCATGAGCCGATAAAAACATAATCTATCGCAATGTCGGTTATTTTGGTGTTCGGTTTTAAGCCCATATAGGCCAGCGCGCCCTCGCAGGCTTTGCGTTTTGTTTCGTCGGCAAAGCTTTCGGGGGCAGGCACAACGCTATCGACGCCGGCCACTTGTTCAGGCGACGTTCCCCATGATACTTGAGGGGCAATATCGGCTGCATCCAGCGTGACGACAGCATCGAATACCGCGCCTTCATCGCTGGGCAGGCTCTTCCAGTAAGCCAGCGCCTGATCCCAGTATTGACCGGATGGCGCAAACTCGCGGCCTTTAAGATATTCGTAAGTTTTTTCGTCCGGTGCGACCAATCCGGCTCTGGCTCCGGCTTCAATCGCCATGTTGCACAGCGTCATCCGGCCTTCCATCGACAGTTCCCTGATCGCCGAGCCGGTATATTCGATGACATAACCGGTGCCGCCTGCCGTGCCTATTTTGCCGGTAATCGCCAGCGCAATGTCTTTCGCAGACGCGTATTTGGATAACGCGCCGTTGACCACGACCTGCATGGTTTTGGATTTTTTCTGCGGCAGGGTTTGAGTCGCCATTACATGCTCAACCTCGGACGTGCCGATGCCGAAAGCCAGTGCGCCGAACGCGCCATGCGTTGCGGTATGGCTGTCGCCGCAGACCACGACCATGCCGGGGTGGACGAAACCGTGCTCAGGCACCACGACATGAATTACGCCGTTGTTCGGGTTTTTCATGTCGTACAGGTTCAGGCCGTTTTCGAGGCAGTTTTCGGCCATGGTTTCGATCTGCTTTTTAGCAATCGGGTCGGCAATCGGCAGGTCGCGATTTTTGGTCGGTACGCAGTGATCCATCGTAGCCAGAATGCTGTGCGGATTGCGCACCTTGCGACCTGACAAACGCAGGCCTTCAAAGGCCTGTGGACTGGTGACTTCATGCATCAAATGCCGGTCAACATAAAGCAAAGGAGCTTGCCCGGCCTCGTCAACGACAAGGTGGCTGTCCCAGATTTTTTCGTACATGGTCTTTTTCATAGCGTATTCCAAAGCTTGCACAGCGGCTCTATATCGAGCGTATGGCGTGTTACGGGGGCAATCAAAAGCATAGTAAAGCTTATGCGTAGCCGTATATTATCCTCTAAAAGAGAGCTAATTTGCAATTTGACAGAAACACTCTCGCGCCGGAGAGTCGGGTATATCGAGAATGGGGGTGTTATGGCAAAAAATCAAGTCGGTTTTTGATGGTTTATCAGTGGGTTTTGATAGCTCTATTGCCTACCGTCGGCTATCAAGGCTGCCTGTCGATGCTAAATAAAGGCGCCGTTTCATTTACAGATGCAATATCGAATACAATCAGCCTTTCTTTATTTGAAACTGTATTTTTACCCATCGGAAGGTTATCCGTGCAAATTGCTTATGCACCTAAAAAGCTTTATCAGCATCTGTATTTTCAAGTCCTGACCGCTATTTTTATCGGCATTCTGCTTGGTCATTTCTACCCTGAAACCGGTGTTGCGATGAAGCCTCTCGGCGACGGCTTCATCAAGCTGATTAAGATGATCATCGCGCCGATTATTTTCTGCACCGTGGTAACCGGCATTGCCGGTATGCAGGTCTTGGATAAGGTAGGCCGCGTCGGCATTAAGGCGCTGCTGTATTTTGAAGTCGTCAGTACGCTGGCGTTGCTCATCGGACTGGTTGTCGTGCATGCCATTAAACCCGGCGCGGGCATGAATGTCGATGCAAGCGCGCTGGATGCCACTGGCCTCACCGCTTATACCGCCGCCGCGAAAACGCAGAATACGGTCGATTTCCTGCTCAACATTATTCCTGCCAGCGTAATCGATGCGTTTGCCAAAGGCGACATATTGCAGGTTTTGCTGTTTTCACTGCTGTTCGGCTTTTCTCTGGCCGCGATGAAGGAGACGGGGGCGGAAGTGGTGGCGTTCATCAACAAGGTTTCACAGGCCTTGTTCGGCATTGTCGAAACCATTATGAAGCTGGCCCCGATCGGCGCTTTCGGCGCGATGGCGTTTACCATCGGCAAGTACGGTGTGGCGTCTCTGGTGCCGCTGGCGAGTTTAATGGGCAGTTTTTATCTGACCTGTCTGTTGTTTATCTTTATCGTACTCGGGTCGATCGCACGATTCGCAGGTTTCAGCATCATCAAATTCATCGCTTATATCAAGGACGAGCTGTTGATTGTGTTAGGCACGTCGTCGTCGGAATCGGTGTTGCCGCGCATCATGGCCAAACTGGAAAGGTTGGGATGTTCCAAGTCCGTAGTCGGCCTGGTCATTCCGACCGGTTACTCGTTCAACCTCGACGGCACCTCGATTTATCTGGCGATGGCCGCTGTTTTTGTCGCCCAGGCCACTAACACCCCATTGACCATGACGCAGGAGCTGACCTTGCTCGGCGTGTTGCTGCTGACCTCGAAAGGCGCGGCAGGCGTGACCGGCAGCGGCTTCATCACCCTGGCGGCAACGCTCTCGGTTATTCCGACTATTCCTGTTGCGGGACTTGCGCTGATTTTGGGGATAGACCGCTTCATGTCCGAAGCCCGCGCCTTGACCAATCTTATCGGCAACGGCGTCGCCACCGTGGTTGCCGCGAAATGGGAAAACGAATTGGATATGCAAAAATTTGATGCTGAGTTGAATACTCCGCAGTGATGTTCATTTAACAATGGAACTCGGATTGGGCGGATTTAAACGGATAAAAAAGGCAAAAGGCAAAAGGCAAAAGGCAAAAGGCGAAGGGCGAAGGGCGAAGGGCGAAGGGCGAAGGGCGAAAAAACGCCTTTCTTCTTTTGCCGTGATTTTTATAGAGAGGCTCGGTTTTTTCCGTGTTTATCAGTTAAATCCGTGCCATCCGTGTTCTATTTACTCATTTACACAGACAGACTCATGAGAATTTTACTGGTTCTATTATTATGCCTGCCCGGCTGGGCTAACGCCGAAATCTACGAATGGAGGGACGCGAACGGCAGCACGCATTTTTCCGACCGGCCGGTTGCCGATGCCAAAACAGTCGATATAAAACCGGGCTATGATTTTTACAAGGTCAAGACGGTTTACGACGGCGACACGGTGGTGTTGGAGGACAGCCGTAAAATCCGCTTATTGGGCGTCAATACGCCGGAGGTTCAGCACCGGGATAAGCCTGCCGATGCGGGCGGCGACGAGGCCAAGCACTGGCTGAGCGACAAGCTGAAAAATACCAGGGTACGCCTTGAAATAGGCGTCGAAAAAACCGATAAGTACGGCAGAACATTGGCGCATTTGTTCACCGAAAACAAAGAACATATTAATCTGCAACTGATTGAAGCGGGCTTGGCGGCGGTCAGCATCTATCCGCCCGAGCTACGCTATGTAAACGAGTTGGTTAAGGCTCAAGATAAGGCGGAGCAAGCCAAAATCGGTGTTTGGGGGCGGCCGGAATATGCCGCAACACCGGTCGGCAGCCTTACCGAAGCCGGGCATCCGGGCTGGACGCGTCTGGTCGGCAAGGTGGCTAATATCCGCAAGACCCGGAAGTCGGTTTACCTGGAATTCTCCCCTGTCCTGAGCGCAGCCGAAGGGGATACCTTTGAGGCGCGCATCGAAAGCAAATGGTTGGATTTATTCCCCGATGTTAACGGCTATTTGGGCAAAACCATCGAAGTGCGCGGCTGGCTGAACAAAAACAAGGGGCATTGGTCGATGTTGATCCGTCATCCGAGTGCGGTTAAGTTCCTTTCCTAACTATTTTTACCACGAAGACACGAACGACTTGCATGGATGCAGGAAGTAGAGCAATGCAGGAGCAATTGCCGAGGACACGAAGAAATAAAACTTCGTGTCCTTCGTGTCTTCGTGGTGATTGCTTTTTAATTTTTATTTGCGCAGCCACTCCTATAAACTAACGCGCTTTAACATTATCTGAGATTTAAATGACTGCCCCACATATTGGTTTTATTAGTTTGGGCTGCCCCAAAGCCCTGGTCGATAGCGAACGGATCTTAACCAAGCTGCGTTCAGAGGGTTACACCATTTCGCCGACTTACCAGGACGCCGATCTGGTCGTGGTGAATACCTGCGGCTTTATTGACGCGGCGGTCGAAGAATCGCTGGACAGCATCGGCGAGGCGCTGGCCCAGAACGGCAAGGTCATCGTTACCGGCTGCTTGGGTTCCAGGGAAGCGGAAATCCGGGAGCGTCATCCGCAAGTCCTAAAAGTGACCGGCGCGCACGCCCTCGAAGAAGTTGTAGCTGCCGTGCATGAGCATTTGCCGCCTCCGCACGATCCGTTTATCAGTCTGGTGCCGCCGCAAGGCATCAAACTGACGCCAAGGCATTACGCCTATTTGAAGATTTCCGAAGGCTGCAATCATCGCTGCACCTTCTGCATCATCCCTTCGATGCGTGGCGATCTGGTCAGCAGGCCGGTCGATGATGTAATGCGGGAAGCGGAACGTCTGGCCAATGCCGGGGTCAAGGAATTGCTGGTGGTTTCGCAGGATACCAGCGCCTACGGTTTGGACTTGAAATATCAAAGCTACGACTGGAAAGGCCGTTCGGTCAGAACCCGTTTTTATGAGTTAGCCGAGGCGTTGGGCGACCTGGGCATCTGGGTCAGGATGCATTACGTTTATCCTTATCCGCATGTCGATGAAGTGATTCCGTTAATGGCCGAGGGTAAAATCCTGCCTTATCTGGACATACCGTTCCAGCACGCCAACAGTCGCATTCTTAAACTGATGAAGCGTCCGGCTGCCGGCGAGAACAACCTGGAACGCATTAAAGCGTGGCGGGAAATCTGCCCCGATATTACCTTGCGCAGCACGTTTATCGTCGGCTTCCCCGGCGAAACCGAGCAGGAATTCGAGCAGCTGCTGGATTTTCTGAGCGAGGCGCAAATGGACAGGGTTGGCTGCTTTGCCTATTCGCCGGTCAAAGGCGCGGCCGCCAATGAGCTGCCCGACCAGATTTCCGAAGAAGTCAAACAGGAGCGTCTGGCGCGGTTTATGGCGCATCAGGCCGAAATCAGCGCGGCGCGATTGCAGCAACGGGTAGGTCGAATCGAAACGGTACTGGTCGATGAAGTCGTCGAAGAGGGCGCCGTGGCTAGAAGCAAAGCCGATGCGCCGGAAATAGACGGTCAGGTGTTTATTGATGGCGCGACGCATCTTAAAGTCGGCGATTTTGTCGATGTCGAGCTGGAAGAAGCGGATGAATATGATTTGTGGGGACACTTGGTTTAAGGTCCGCTAACGCATAAACCTAAAAATCGCAGACCCGTCCGTTTAGATGCGGTTTTTAGGATAAACAATACTGTGTTACTTAAATCTTCCTGAGCATTTTGTTGCTCAACAAAGATAACGTGAGTGTTGAGTGTATTCAGGAGGGTGTGTCTACGTTTTTTTGTGTTCTTTAAGCTGTTGTAAAGTTTCAATGCCCTTTTTCCTTTGCACCCGGATAATTTCCAATTCGGTTTGATAATGCTTCCTTAAGCAATCCTCGTCAGCCTGTTGCATAGAGCGGGTGATTTTTCGCTCTTTTTTCTTCAGTTTTAACAGGATTTTTTTCAGTTCCTCGATGTGCTGCCTTTTTTTATGTTTGTCGGTATCGAAAAAGGCCTGTAATTTATGGAGCAACTTTTCTATTTTCATCGCTTTAATTACCGATTAGGTGAGTGCAGGGATGGTGCTATTGGGTATCCACGGTGTGAACAACATCGTTAATTTCAGTTTCATTCAGGGTTAATTGCTGCTCGGCTTTGGCGGCGCCGGTATCGCTGTGCAGGAACAGTGTTTCGGCGGCTTTTAACAAATTCTTTTTAATGCTGCGCATGTACGAGCTGTCATTAATCAGGGAAGAGCCGGTTTCAGGGGTTATTTTTCGTTCCCTGATCAGCGTTTCAATGGCGCGATTCATTTGCATGTCGTCATTCCTAATACTTGCTTTTAATGCGTCCAACGATAACAGCGGCAATTCGTTGTCCTCAATGTCATGCCTGAAATCTTCAATCTGCCGGATATGCAAGACTATCTGGTAGGCGATTTTGTTGTATTCGTCGGTTGCGGCTTGATTTCTTGACACCCTGAAACGGATCCAGTTTTTTTGCAAGTGCTTGGTGTCTTTAATGGCTTCGACAAGATGCTTGTTGGCCTCGCGCAGCCAGGAGAGCTTGGAAGACTGGCTCATTGCCCAAGTGAATCCGGCTTGGCTGATGAACGCGATAATGGCGCTGTAGAGGCCTTTTATCCGCTTTTCATAGCCGGCATCGATATTGTATTCGACGGAGTTGTTATCCTGTCCGATGAGTTGCTTGAGTGCGTCGTCATTTTTTTGCAGATCGTGTTTACGCAGGCCAAAGGTGCGCAAAATAATATGAATGGCGTTCTCATATAAATGGATGCTTTCGAGCCGGACCGATTCGACGACTGTTTCGGGGAAATCCATGGCGGATATGTCCAAATATTTCGGTTGGAAAATAACGGGACGCTTTTCTATGAGCAGCTTTTCCAGTAATGCAACTTGTTGATTAATGAACGGGAAAAAGATCATGATGCCCGCAAGATTAAACAGGCTGTGAAAGGTTGCCAGTTTCATCGCGTTGTCCGATGCGGCAATACCCAAGCTTGCGCTGATGATGTCAACCGCGATGCCGAATTGCTTGATAAACAGCAGCACAAAGATTCCGGTGCACAGGTTAATTAACAGATGCGCGCCCGCCAGGCGTTTGCCCTGAATATTGGCGCCGAAAGCAGCAATGATCGCGGTGACGGTGGTGCCGATATTGGCGCCGATGACCAGCGCCAGTGCATTGTTATAGGTGATTTGATGCACCGAAACAGCGGTAATCGTTAGCAGCATCGTGGCGTGGCTGGACTGCATGATAATGGTCGCGATGATTCCTACGGCGGTGTAGGTCAATAGCCCTTTGACGCCGGGCATTGCGAATTCGGACAGGTTTATGGTGCTTTCAACGTGTTCGAAACTTTCTTTCATGTAATGGATGCCGAGCAGCAAAAAGCCCAGGCCGGTCAGGATATAGCCGACGCCTTTTAACTGTTTGCCGCTCTGGAAAACGCATAACACGCCGAAAACCAGCAGCGGCATGGCGTAGGTCGCAATGTTGACCTTCAGTCCCAGCCCTGCGATCAGCCATGCGCCGGTCGTTGTGCCTAAATTGGAGCCGAAAATAATGCCGATGCCGGCGACTAAATCGAGCAAGCCAGCGCTTAGGAATGAAACGGTGATGACCGAGACCAGGCCGCTGGACTGCATCAAGGTGGCGGACAGGAAGCCGAAGCCGAAGCTTTTCCAGGAGGTATCGGTGGTTTTTTGCAGAATCCGCTCCAGCACACCGCCGGTAAAGGCTTTAAATCCTTGCTCCAGCGACAACATGCCGAACAGGAAAATCGAGACGCCGGCCGCAATGCCTTTAAATTCCGCGCTTAGCCAAAAGCCGTAAGACAGCAGCGGGATGACGATCAGCAAAAGGGCTTTATGCATGGATGTTCGGGAAATTTATTAAATGACAGGCGATTGATGCGTCGCCTAAACAAGCTAGATCGGCGGTTGCTTTGCGCCGGTGGATTTGATCTGTACCGTATCACCGACGGTCAAGCGGCCGCATTGGTTGTGCAGCGCATTTTGCCCAAAATAAACATTATTTTGCCATTTCCGGGTGCGGTTCAGCGTGATTAGCGGTTCCTTACCGATTTGCGCGGTTTCAGGATCTATTGCCGGAATGGAGCACCGGGAGCAGGGCTTGGGTAGCCTGAAGTCTATAGCGCCGATGCTGATCTCGCGCCAGCTGTCTTCCCCGTAGGCGGGGCAGCCGGAAACAACCAGATTGGGCCTGAAACGGGTCATCGGTAAATTCAGTTGCATGTCATCGTTTAACGCAGCCAGCGAGTTTTCGGAAACAATCAGGAAAGGAAATGCGTCGGCAAACGCCACCTTGTCCGCAGGATTGGCGTAATCGGGATCGACCGGCCGAACGACCTCGTCGGGCTGGTAGACCAGTCGGCAGTCCCGTTTTAAAAAGTCGCCAAGCCATTGGTCAGCTTCTGTTGAAACGCTACGGGCGTCGCACTGGTCATGCCAGATGGTGCTGTTAATGATGTGTCCATCGGCGGGGTTTAGGGGAAGCGACAGGTTTTCCATGCCCGGTGCGGACAGGATCAGGTTTTGATCGGTCAGTGCGGTTTTAATTAAAGCCATTCTCGGCAACTTCCGCTGGCTGAGGAATTGCCGGTTATTGTCGATAATCATCCATTTTCTGTCGTGCTGAAAGCCTTTTTCAGTGACAGGCCAGCTGTTTGCGCTGATGCCCGCTAATGACTTGACCGGATAAACGAATATTCCGCTTAATACAAAGTGCGTCATTGGCGATAAGCTGTAATATTAACCTAGCAATGATTGTACAGCGCCGGAGAAAACGTTGCTGTGAGCGCCATGTGCCTGAGACGGATTGCTTTGCATGTCGGCGAGAAGCCGGCTGAGCGCTTGTTGAGCTTGATCTTGGTTTTCTATCGGCGCGGATTGGTCGCTGCTTTTTACCGGCGAAGACGACGATAGTTTTAACGATGTGTCGGAAAGATTGATTGTTTCTTTGGGGACTTTCAGGCTGTCGTCCTGACCGTTGTCCGGCCGGGTTTCGATAGCGGGCTCGTTATTGTCCACATTTTTCGTCCGCTGGGCAGTTGCCGGGCTAACGAGCGTCTCTTGTCGCGGTTGTATTTTACTGGCGTCCATTTTTATGTCCTCTTAACAGAGTAATAGGGCCGTAAAAAACGGCGTTGGTTTTATCTTCATTCTAACAAATAACTCTGGAATCAGGGTTATTTGTTGATGCTGAACTCTTTGTTGATCGAAGTCAATGTCCTATTTGTAACGGATATTGGTCAAGTCAACGGGATGTATCTTGCTTAATCATAACGCATTGATTTTCCAATTAAATAAGGCATCATGGGGGCAAATTATTTTGCCGGTTTTAGTGAACTCCATCGAAAAACGAAACAAAGTTAATGAATACGTTAAAATTAGCGCCTATGTGTTTTATTTCCGTTAGAAAATGATGCGACCAATTAACTTGTTTTTCCAGGTAACTGTTAAATTTTTATTTATTATTCATCTATTTAGCTCTGGTCTTGTTTATGCAGAAGCCAAGCAGACGATCAATATTGCTTATTTGACGCAAGAGCGGAAAGTTCCTCCGCCGCTGTCCAACCTCGATGCTTTTATCCCGAACAAGGGCGTGCTGGGGTCGGAACTGGCGGTTGCCGACAATAATACGACCGGGCAGTTTACCGGGCAGCAGTTTGTGCTGAAAAAATTCATCGTGCCGTTGGATGGTAATGTTGTCGATGCTTTTAATAAGGAGATTGACGATCAATATCCCTATGTCGTTGTCAACTTGCCTGCCGACTCTCTTAATAAAATCGCCGACTTACCCGGCGCAAAACAAAAGTTGTTATTCGATGCGGCGACGATCGATGATGCGCTACGCAATGAGCAATGCCGCAATAACGTTCTGCATCTTTTGCCCAGCCGGGCGATGCGGGCCGATGCGCTGGCGCAATACATGATGAAAAAACGCTGGAACAAGTGGTTTCTGGTCGTAGGCGCTACCGATGAAGACCGTTTATTTGCCGATGCGATCAGGCGGGCGGCTAAACGCTTCGGCATGAAAATAGTCGAGGAAAAAGCCTGGGAGCACACTTACGATGCGCGGCGCACCGCGCAATCCGATGTGGCGGTGTTTACCCAGGTGGACGATTACGATGTGCTGGTCGTTGCCGACGAGCAAGGCCAATTCGGCGAATACCTTGAATACAGAACCTGGAGTGCAAGACCGGTGATCGGTACGCAGGGACTGGTTGCAACGGCATGGCATCGAACCCACGAACAATGGGGCGCGGTGCAGATTCAAAACCGCTTTAAAGACCAGGCAGGGCGTTGGATGGAGGAGCAGGATTATGGCGCTTATCTGGCGGTCAGGGCCATCGGCGAAGCGGCCACCCGCACCAAGTCCAACGACATAAAACTGCTGAAGGATTATATATTCAGCGATGCGTTTGCGTTGCAGGGTTATAAAGGCAATCCTTTGTCGTTCCGGTCCTGGGACGGGCAGTTGCGGCAGCCTGTTTTGCTGGCGGCGCCGAGATCGCTGGTTGCGGTCGCGCCGATTGATGGTTTTTTGCACCCAAAAACCGAACTCGATACCCTGGGTTATGATCAACCTGAGTCAACCTGTAAATGGAGCAAATGATGATGAAGAAAAATGTTTTAGGGCTGTTTTTGACCGTTGCGCTGACCGGAACGGCGCAGGCTGAAACGGTGTTCGTTACGCTGGAAAAAGATAATGCGCTGGCGGTAGTCGATCCTGTCGCCGGTAAATTAGTCAAAACGGTAGAAATCGGCCAGCGCCCCAGAGGCATAGCGATCAGCCCGGATAATAAGTTTTTGTATGTGGCGACCAGCGATGACAACACCATCAAAATCATCGATACCGAGACGCTGAAGGAAACCGGAAAGTTGCCGTCCGGCGAAGATCCTGAGACCTTCGCGTTAAACCCGGCGGGCGACCGGCTGTATGTGTCCAATGAAGATGACAGCCAGGTAACGGTGATCGACATTAAACATAAAAAAGCCGTCAAACAGATTAAGGTCGGCGTGGAGCCGGAGGGCATCACTGTGAGCCCCGATAACCTCTGGGTGGCCAGCGCTTCCGAAACGACCAATATGGTGCATTGGATCGATACCAAAACCAATGCGATCGTCGAAAACACGTTGGTTGATCCGCGCCCCCGCGGGCTGGGATTTACCGCCGACAGCCAGCAGTTGTGGGTCACTTCGGAAATGGCCGGAACCTTGATGATTCTGGACGTTAAAACCAAACAGATCGTCAAAAGCATCAAGTTTGATGTGCAAGGCGTGACGCCCGATAAAATCCAGCCGGTCGGCGTGGTGATCGATAAAGACAGAAAGCGCGGTTATGTGGCGTTGGGACCCGCAAATCGTGTGGCGGTGATTAACGCGCAGACCTTTGAAGTGGAAAAATACCTGCTGGTTGGGCAGCGGGTCTGGAATCTGGCGTTCTCGCCGGATCAAAAACGGCTTTATACCACTAACGGCGCCAGCAACGATATTTCGCTGATCGATCTTGATAGCCAAACCGTGACCAAATCGGTCGGCGTGGGTACTTACCCGTGGGGAGTTGCAGTCAAGCCATGAATTCGTCCATAGCATTGTCCGTCGAAGATTTAAGTTTCTCTTATGGCGACAAAAAAGCATTGAGCCAGGTCAATTTCAAGATTCAGCCGGGCGAATGCACGGTTTTGTTGGGGCCTAACGGGGCAGGGAAGAGCACGTTATTCTCCCTGATTACCCGGCTGTATGATACGCGCGACGGGCGCATCGAGTTGTGCGGTTTCGATATTAAGCGGCAAACGCTGCCGGCATTGGCAAAACTGGGCGTGGTGTTTCAGCAAACCACCCTGGATATGGATTTGTCGGTCATGCAAAACCTGCGCTATCACACCTCGTTGCACGGTATGGGGCGGAAACAGGCCGAGCAAAGGATTCAACAGGAGCTGGAGCGCTTGAATATGTACGACCGGCGTTTTGAGAAGGCGCGCCAGCTCAATGGCGGGCACAGACGGCGCGTGGAGATTGCCCGCGCCTTGTTGCACAAGCCGTCGGTGCTGCTGCTGGATGAACCTACCGTTGGTTTGGATGTGCCCAGCCGGTTGTCTATTGTCGAATATGTGCATCAATTAGCCGCCGAAGAAAATTTGGCGGTTTTATGGGCGAGTCATTTGATTGACGAAATTTATCCTGACGATCATTTAATCGTATTGCATAAAGGGGAGGTTAAAGCCAATGGAACGGTTGACGACGTGCTTAAAACAACCAACACCCCAACGATTAAAGATGCTTTTTATAGCTTGACCCAGGGAGAGCAAGGATGAAGTTGTTACATTACTGGCGCGCGATGTGGGGCATCATCTGGCGTGAATTATGGCGTTTTGTGACCCAGCGCGAGCGATTTATTTCCGCCCTGGTCAGGCCTTTGGTCTGGTTGTTTGTGTTTGCGGCCGGATTCAGGGCCGCACTAGGGCTTGCGATCACCCCGCCTTACGAGACCTATATTCTTTACGAGGTTTATATCACCCCCGGCCTGATCGGCATGATCCAGCTGTTTAACGGCATGCAGAGCTCGTTGTCGATGGTTTACGACCGGGAAATGGGCAGTATGCGGATCTTGATGGTTTGCCCGTTGCCGCGCTGGTTTTTATTGCTCAGCAAGTTGCTGGCCGGGACCGGCGTATCCGTTTTGCAAGTCTACGTGTTTTTAGCGATTGCGTGGTTTTATGACATTCAGGCGCCGTGGCAGGGCTATTTGTGGATATTGCCGGCACTGTTGTTGTCGGGGTTGATGCTCGGCGCTCTGGGCTTGTTGTTGTCGTCTTTTATAAAACAACTGGAAAATTTTGCCGGGGTGATGAACTTTGTTATTTTTCCGATGTTTTTTATGTCAACCGCATTATATCCTTTATGGAAAATCAAAGAGTCCAGCGCGCTGCTGCATAATCTGGCGCAATACAACCCGTTTTCCCAAGCTGTCGAATTGATCCGCTTCGCGCTGTACGGCCAGTTTAACAGTCACGCGTTTATTTATACCTTGGTTGCTTTTATCGTATTCATGGCGGCGGCGATTGTTGGCTATAACCCGTCAAAAGGGATGATGACGAGAAAAGGCGGGGCGTGATGCCGCTGGACAGCATTAAAATAACTTCGGTGAATATGTGAAGAACTCTTTTTTTCTTGTTATTCCAACGCAACAGAATAATTCCCACCGCTTAAAGGAATTTGAAGCCAAGGCGCTGCAACATTGGATTGACGAATTGCCTACGGCTAATCCCGGCTTGGCTACGCGCTTGCTTCACGATTTTCTTGTCGATTTCAATGCCATTCAAATGACCGTCTCGTTAAGACTGGATGCACTGGAGCGTTTAAGCCCCAGCGTTCACGTCATTGAAGATTATCTTCGCTCCAGGTTGATTAAAGCGGGATTTCCCAAAGAAGATAATGACAAAAAAATTTTGAATGTATTGGTCTCAATTGAAAAGGAATTCACTATCGGCTATTGGATAGCGCTTAAGGAACTGACCAGGCGCAATGTCGGCTGGTTTCAAGGGAAAAATGCGGCATTAGCGGTGCAGCGCTGCATTAGAGGGCTGGGCAGTATTATTGTCAGCCATTTCATTATGGGTATGCCGATACCTGATTGGGTATGGATAGACTTGCATTCGCTTTACAACCTGAGCGTGACCATAAAAAACAGCTCGGCCAAGGTTGGCAATGACGCCAGCCAGTCCAGCAAAGCCAGTAGCCCCGAGCAGTGTTATCTACAGATCCTGTTGCTCAGTCTCGCTGATCCGACCGGATTAATGCAGAAGGAACTTTTGCTGGTTTATAGCTTTATAGAAACGATAGGTTCTTTGGTCAGTTTAAAAAAAGAACCGGTGAACGGGCAGCAAATACAGTGTGTGGTCTTAACCGACGAGGATAAAGCGCCGCATTACCAGTTTGAAGCGAGCACCAAAAACGATTCGGCCGCGCTGTATCTGGATTTTTCCAAATTGTTCAAGGCCCTCAAGCAGAAAGAAAAATTGATTAATGCGGCGGATGCCAGGTTTAGCTCGATGCATGGGTTGAAAAACGACATCGGAAAACCCTCGGCGGAATTGCTCGATTATCTCGAACAAAGATGGCTGGGAATTGATTTGCAAGGCGTACCCTTTTTTAGCGACAGGTCGGATCGTTATATCGCCATAGGCTTGGAGTCAACCCATGAGTTGCAATGTGCGTTGGAGTCCACAGGCGAAAAAAATCTGGAGTTTCTCGTTCAATCGGCGTCTGACCGATTATTGTCCGGCGTATTTAAACAAACGGGCGTTTTGTCGGTGGGGAGCCTGGTCAGTTTTAGAAAAATAGACAGCCCCGAACATAAGCGCTCATTAGGCATTGTCAACAAGATCGTTGTCGATAAGCAAAACGGCAGAATAAACTTCGGCATGCAATTGTTGGCTCATCAATCCATTGCCGTCACCTATGTTCAATTGGATGATACGGGAAAAAATATGCCGCAAAAAGGCCTGTTTTACAGCAAGCAAGAGTTGGAAGATGAGAAAAACTACATTATTACCGATAGTTTTATGCTGAAAGATAACGATGTTATTAGGCTATTTATGCATAACGGGGACTTTCCAGCTGCTTTGAGCGACAGGAAGAATGTCGGATTGGGCTACTGGCAGTTTGAATGTAGAAGGGTAGCGGAAAGGAGCGAGCCGGTATCTACACAGCCTAAAAAAGGCTACGATTTCATTTGACTATGCATATCATTGAAATATAGGGCTATATACATATAGCACTTGAAAAGTTTTTTTATCGTGGTAAGTTGGTGCGTCAAGCCGATTGTTGATAGAGAATTGTCGGCTTTTTAGAATGGATTTTTGAATAAAATTGAAGGTACTGACTCGTTGTTTGCCTATATGAGTTATCGGGGCGATCAGGTAACATGCCTTGAGCAAGTAACTTGAAAATAATAAAAAATTACAATTGTGAGGATAAGAAATGAGTAATGAAGAAAACGCTAACAAGACTGCAGATGCAGCAAAAGAAACGGCCGGTAAACTGTTTTCAGTAATGATGGATTTAAAGGAAAAGAATCCGAAAGTCTTTTTTGGCGCTGTCGGTGGCGTAGTTTTATTGTTGATCATCATTATGATGAGCGGTGGTGATTCAAAGGTTATGCCGGTACCAACGGCCAAGAATCTTGCGGTCGGGCAGCGCTATGTTTTGAAAAACCCGAATACTTATGAAGTTGAATCTCCTATTCAATTGGTCGCAGTACCTGGAGCTATAGCGGCATTTGATGACAGTGAAGATGACGCTAAAGGCAAAGATAAAGTTGAGTCTTGCAGACGTATAGCACAGGGAACTGCCGTAACTGTTATGGAATTCCAGGACTTTGCAGGGAAGAAAAATGCATTTGCTAAAGTTCAGGTTGAAGATGGCGAATGTAAAGGTAGTTCAGGCTGGGTTTTGTCAATTGATGTTCAATAAAAGTTGACAAGGTTTAAAAAAAGCCTATAATGGCCAAATAAATTGAAGCGCGGGAATAGCTCAGTGGTAGAGCACAACCTTGCCAAGGTTGGGGTCGCGAGTTCGAATCTCGTTTCCCGCTCCAATTAATTTCAAAAAAGCCGCGAACTATCGCGGCTTTTTTATTTAACTTTTACGGCTGCGTAGCAAAATGGTTATGCAGTGGCCTGCAAAGCCATCTACGGCGGTTCGATTCCGCCCGCAGCCTCCATTAAAAAGTTCATACAGATTCAAAGAAGCTCATAAACCTGCAAGCCATAAGGCTTAGCGGGTTTTTTATTGTCCAGTGAAATGCAGTAACATACAACAATCAGCACTTTTAGCAGTAACGCTGTCAGTAACCGCATTATTTAAAGTGACTGCAAACACGGTATGTTGTATTCACTGCAAGGGCTTACTGCAATGGCTATAAATATTCTTTTTGATCTCACTATTCAATGCAAAGCTTGCCGACAAAAACCAAGGGCTTAATGACGGTGGCGATTTGATGACACCATCGAAAGCAAGCGCAAAACATTCATAACAACTTAACCAGTGCAGTTATTACAGTCATCTGTCCCAGAGCTAAGCCAATGCTCCACTTAACCATTTTCAAGTTCAAATAATCTTGAATCAAGGTAGTCGCGAGTAACAGGGAGCGATTCCGACTGGGCTTCCTGAAAAGCATCCGCTACCGCCCTCGGCCTGTTGTTATTCAAAACCTGCATCTCGCAATTTGCGTATAAATTTGTGTGTGTCAAAAGTAATCGTGGACATGGTTTTTATCCCGTCCTACCGGACGTTTGAATTCTGATAAGCCAAAGTAGCCCAAATAGTTAGCGGCTGTCATGCAGATTAATTTAAACCAAGTCGTGAACGCCGTCCCGCGCAGAAAACCACCAATGCGCTCGTTCCCAAGCTCCAGCTTGGGAATGCCGTTTTGGGAGCTCCAGCTTCCCGAGTCACTCACCACGCCCGTATCACCTCAATCAACCCCGCCTGTCCGGCATAATTACGCGCACTGGAATAACGCCAATGTTCCGGTTGATCGACATAGCCGCGTTTCACCGGATTTTGGTGGATGTAATCCGGCTTCTGGCGCATAACCACCTCGGATTCAATGATTTGCGGATGACTGCCTGCTTCCCAAACCTGATAGGTAGTGTCTTGTTTATGGGCACGTTTAAAAAACGCCAGCAACTCCAACAGCTTAGCCGAATGACATTGTTCCAGATGCGCAATGATTTGCTTCGCCGTGTAAGATTTGAATCGCTGTATATCATGGCTTAAATCTTCCGAAGCGGCGATAAGATGCAGGTGGTTCGTGGTTCTCAAGGATGACGTAATCGTATAGCTGGAAGCCAGAGTCCAGCACGATATTGACGGTTTCCGGGCGGGTAAACAACGGCAGCCAGTGGTTTACCGTTGCGGTTAGGAAGTTGCGGACAGGGGTTGCATTGGACACGATAGCGGCTTCTGGGCATGGCGGCCCCCTTTGTATGGTGATCGTGGACGGGAAGCTGGAGCTTCCCGGACTGGGTTCCCAAGCTGGAGCTTGGGAACCAGCGAATGATCAGTCTTACAGCGTTCAGTATAAAACATTTGCTATGAATATTGAATGTCGGTAAAGTCCGGCCTAACAAATTATCAGTGCGGCTTTTTGCTCTGATGTTTGGATTTTAAATATTCACCTATTTGGTGTCTATTTTTGAGTTAGGCTGGATTTCGCCTTTCTCTACTCTTTTAATCATAAAATGAGTTGGATTTATGAGTATTACAAGAAAAGCGATTTTAATTGGAGCTCCTAGTGTTAAGCCTGAATTGCCTGGCGTGAATATTGATGTTAACGACATTAAATATTTTTTACTTTCAGATAAAGGAGGAGCTTGGAAAAGTAGCGAGATTATAACAATGATTGACCCAAGCCCAGCTTCGGTAGATTACCAAATTTCGTTAGCCAGTAATACAGATTATGTATTTATAACGTGTTCTGGTCATGGAGAGCATCAAGTAGGAAAAAGTCTCGATGAAACTGTTATGTATTTAAATGAGAGGGATACTATATCAATTAATAGCATCAATCCAAAAAATAAACGTCATTTAATTATTGTGGATGTATGCAGACACTTGGTTAAAGTTGAAAAATATGCTGCATTATCTGCTGCTATGGAAAGCGCAACAATGGACTCTGCAAGAAGCCAAATTGATTATCGGAAAGTGTTCGATGATGCAGTTATGAATACATCAGAAGGCAGAGTTGTCGCTTACTCGTGCGATATTAACCAAGCGGCTGGGGATGATGGCAACGGTGGTGTTTTTACGCAAGCATTACTTAGTTCAGTGCACAGATTTAATCCTACTGGAAACAATAGCTATGGAATAGTGAATATTAAACAAGCATTTGATGTAGCTAAGGATAAAACATATAGTACAAATGCACCTCAAACCCCTGTTTTTAATGCGGGTCGTCGTCGGGATTTTTTTCCATTTGCTATTGTTTGAATAGGGATATTTCAAATGAGTATTGATTACGATGAAAAAAAATGGGGGAAATTAAATTTAAAGCTATTGGTAATTGATACCGAACATTACATTGTATTTATTGACAATGAAGAATACTTAGATTGGATTACAAGCAAAGAATATGATTCAAAAGGTCATAAAGATAATTCCAAGCATAACGAAGTTATGAATATGGTAGCTTTACTTGAATGTAAACCAATCGATCATTTTGATAAAAAAACAAAACTCGACTTTAAACGCTTGTTAGGGGAAGCAATTGCTAGAAGTCTTAGTCATGATTACCCGAAGGCAGAGCATATATTACAACATACAGAAAGCTATATAAAAGATAGAGGAAAGGAATTATCAAGAAGGTGGTATTTAGATACAGCAGGAAAAACAACAGCAGTATGTTTGTTGATTGGCGTATATGCGTGGATATTTAGAGAATATAGTATTGGTGTATTTGGGATAAAAGCTTTTTATTTTGGTTTATCTATGGTTGCCGGAGCATTGGGAGCTCTTCTATCAATTATTTTTAGAATGGGGAAAGAAAATTTAGATTGTCTTGCAGGAAGGGAAATTCATGAAATAGAAAGTATGTATAGAATAATTGCAGGCATGCTTTCAGCATTTTTAGGTTCATTATTAGTTCGCACCGATTTATTTTTACCCGTATTTTCAAAGGCTAATAATATTGAAATGGCTGTTGTATTAGTTGGGTTTATAGCAGGAATGAGTGAGCGCTTCGCTCCATCAATTTCAACAAAAATTGAAAATGGAAAGCCGTAAAGCAATGATGACTGCCTTCTACCTATCGGTCTCAGCCATGTCGGGTTAACGGTAGCGTAACCGTTAACCCGACATGGCCCGGCTAATCAGGAATATTCATAATCCCTTCCGCCACCATCACCGCCGCGCCACCGACCCGTATAGTCAGCGTGTCGCTACCTTTATTATCCATTTCCAGATTCAGTACGCTGCGCCGGTTGCGGTCATCGCCGCGATCCACGGTAAACGTATAAGTCCCTTTCTGCATGAATTCAAACGAGCATAAATACGAAGCAAACGCAGGCATCGCGCTACCGACAGGTGGGTCTTCGTGCATGCCGATACGAGGGCCGAGCAGACGGGCATTAAAATCCGCATCCGCATACGGCGTTTTCGGGGAAAAAAGCAAGATTTCCTGTGCGGCGGTTTGCGGGGCGGTCGATTGGCTCCAGGCCGCATAATTGAATTTTGCGGCCCTTACGCTTTCGTAGCGCCAGACCGGGACGATCAGGTACGGTACGCCGCAAGACACCAAACGCGTGGCATATTTTTTATGGTCGAGTTCCGACTGCTGTATGCCCAGAAAACTCGCCAATTCCTCATCGCTGGGCGTAAAGCGGTCGATGATGGACGTCACCTTGCGGGTGAACTGCACAAAACTGGGCTGGCCGTTTTCAGCGGTAATATTGATATTGACCGGGCCGGTGTTTTGCTCGAAAACCATCGGCGTAATCGCATCGGTCAGTTGAATATCGCCGCAATGAGCCAATACGAAAGCGGTGGCGATTATCGGATGTCCGGCAAAATCGATTTCGCTTAATGGCGAAAAAATCCGCATTACGCGGCTGGTGGTTTGTTTATCGGGATGAAATACAAACACTGTTTCCGACAGGTTCAATTCCCTGGCGACCAATTGCATTTGCTGTTGGCTTAAACCTTCGGCATTCGGGAAGACGGCTATTTGCGCGCCGCTGAAAATCTGTTTGGTGAATACATCGGCGATGTAATAGTTGTATTTCATAACGCTGGCTCTCCGTGAAGCGGCAATGAGGAAAGGTCGACTTGAACGCTGCCGTTTTCGATGCGGATCGCATAAACGGGGATTTTCACGGATTCATCTTCCAGGCAAACGCCGGTTTCCAGGTTGTAATGTTGTTTGTATAGCGGCGAAGCGACCACCGGCTGCCCGCCGATGTCGCCGATTAAGCCGCGCGACAGGACATTGGCGTTGCCGAACGGGTCGTAATTGCCGACCGCATAAACCTTTGCGTCCGCCCCTTCGGCTTCGCTCAGGACAGGCATCCAAAAAATCGCCACCTGCTCCCCATCCAGCAATGCGCAAACGCCGGAGTCGGGCTGCAAGTCGTCAACATTGCAAACATCTATCCACTTAGCCATTACGCCATCTCCATCAGTTTAAAATGTTTCCGCTCGTTGTCGCTGGCCGGCCGGATCTGGCCGCGTTCTTCGACAAACACCACGTTGTCGTCGGGCCGGTCGCTGTTGATGAAATGCCTGAAGCGCTTGAGTTTGGCTTCATCTTCAATCGCGGCTTTCCATTCGCATTGATAGGTGTCGATCACATACTGCATTTGCTGCTCCAGCTGATCGCACAAGCCCAGTTTGTCTTCAATCACGACCGATTTCAGGTAATCCAGTCCGCCTTCCATGTTTTCCATCCATACCGAGGTGCGTTGCAGACGGTCTGCGGTGCGCACGTAAAAACTCAAGAAGCGGTCGATGTATTTGATCAGGGTAGGCTTGTCCAAGCCGGTCGCGAATAAATCCGCGTGGCGCGGTTTCATGCCGCCGTTGCCGCAGACGTAGAGGTTCCAGCCGTTTTCGGTCGCGATAACGCCGACATCCTTGCCCTGCGCCTCGGCGCATTCGCGGGTGCAGCCGGACACCGCGAATTTGATCTTATGCGGGGAGCGCAAGCCCTTGTAGCGGTTTTCCAATTCTATCGCGAGCCCCACGCTGTCATCGACGCCGTAACGGCACCAGGTGCTGCCGACGCAGGATTTAACCGTGCGTAGCGATTTGCCGTAAGCATGGCCTGATTCAAAACCGGCATCGATCAATTCTTTCCAGATATGCGGCAATTGATCGACCCGAGCGCCGAATAAATCCACGCGCTGGCCGCCGGTGATTTTGGTGTAGAGCTTGTATTTTTTGCCGACCTGCCCCAACGCAATCAGCATGTCCGGGCTGATTTCGCCGCCGGTGATGCGCGGCACGACCGAATACGTGCCGTCTTTTTGCATATTGGCTAAAAAGGTGTCGTTGGTGTCTTGCAGTCCCAGATGCGGTTTTTCCAGGATATGCTCATTCCATTGCGAAGCAAGGATGTTGCCGACGGTCGGTTTGCAGATTTCGCAGCCGTGGCCTTTGCCGTGTTTGTGCAGCAAGTCGGCAAAGGTTTTGATCTGTTCGACCCGGATCAGGTTATGTAGATCCTGCCGGGTGTAGGCGAAATGCTCGCAAATATCGGTATTGACTTCAAAACCCTGTTTCGACAGTTCCGAATCCAATACCGACTTAAGCAACGCGGAACAACCGCCGCAACCGGTCGCGGCTTTGGTTTCGGCTTTTAGCGCGCCCATCGTCATGCAGCCGCCTTCAATCGCCGAGCAAATCGCGCCCTTGGTCACGTCGTAACAGGAACAAATTTGCGCCGAAGCGGGCAGGGCATCCGGGCCCAAACCGACCGACTCGTCGGAGCGGTGCGGTAATATCAGCGCATCGGGATTCTCCGGCAGTTCGATACCGTTCAGGCAATACTGCAATAAGGTGCCGTAACCCGACGCATCGCCGACCAGCACCGCGCCGAGCAATTGCTTTTTATCCTGGCTGACCACCAGGCGTTTATAAACTTCGCTTGCACCGTTTTGGTAAGTGTAAACCATCGCGCCCTGGGTTTTGGCGTGAGCGTCGCCGATGCTGGCGACATCGACGCCCATCAGTTTCAGCTTGGTGCTCATGTCCGCGCCGGTAAAACTTAGCGAGTCGCCCGCCAAATCGGCCACTACGGTGCGCGCCATCGTATAACCCGGCGCGACCAAGCCGTAAATCATGCCGTTCCACAACGCGCACTCGCCGATCGCATAAATGCTGGGATCGGACGTGCGGCATTGGTTGTCGATCACGATGCCGCCGCGCTGGCCGACTTCAAGGCCTGAAGCCCTGGCGAGTTCGTCACGCGGTCGAATCCCCGCCGAAAACAGCACGATGTCGGTTTCCAGCTCTTCGCCGTCGGCAAAACACATTTTGTTGACGCACCGTTCGCCGTCGGTAATGACGCTGGTGTTTTTGCCGGTATGCACGATGACGCCCAGATTCTCGATTTTGCGCCGCAGCATTGCGCCGCCCGCGTCATCGAGTTGCACCGCCATCAAGCGCGGGGCGAATTCGACCACATGGGTTTCCAGGCCTAAATCCATTAACGCTTTGGCCGCTTCAAGGCCCAATAAGCCGCCGCCGACGACGGTGCCGACCGTGCCGGTTTTGGCTGCGGCGGCAATGGCTTCAAGATCCTCAATGGTACGGTAAACCAGGCATTGCGCGCGGTCATGCCCAGGAACGGGCGGTACGAACGGGTAGGAGCCTGTCGCCAATACCAGCTTGTCGTAAGCTATCGTCAGGCCTTTTGCCGAGGTGACGGTTTTAGCGGTCCTGTCGATGCTTGCGGCCTTGTCGCCCAGATGAAGGGTAATGCCGTGCCGATCGAAAAAGCCGTCTTCGACTAGCGACAGTTCCTCTGCCGTTGTGCCGGTGAAAAATGAAGATAGATGCACCCGATCATAGGCCGCTCTGGGTTCCTCGCAAAAAGTGATGATTTGATACTGCTCTTTAATGGTGCTTTCGGCCAGGCCGGCTAAAAAATGCTGCCCGACCATGCCATTGCCGATAACGACCAGTGTTTGTTTTACGCTCATATACAACCTCGGTAACGATGTTTGTTGTTTCGGGTTGTAGAGCAATGCCTGTGCCATCCTTAACAAACCAGTGATTTTAACGGCTTGTTCAATCATTAAACTGAAAACCATGCACCCGTGCGAGCCAAGATGGTGCGCATAGATGAATAATGCTCCTTATGTGTGCAACGCCAACTGAATTTTCATTCGGCATTGCACCAATACAATCCGAATAATCCTGCACATTGTTGAAACAGTCTGACTTCATCTGTCCGCTTAGGATACGATCGGCAATAACTTAACTCATCGTTGCCACGCTCAGGGCTCGTCAAACCACAACTGCGAGGCCTGTTGATGCCGGGATGACGGCGTTTCGCAAACACTCGTGATAACGCGGTTCGGGACGCAGGAACGCCGCCGGCCAGCAAGCGCCGAACACATTACTCCCGTTCGCCCCGAATCCCAGCGCGAACTGTTTCCACAGGTTCCGATGGTGAATGGCCTGGTTTGTGCTAATTATTCGAGAATGAACGCTTTGAATGTATTACTTATTGAAGATGAAACTGCCGATCAGTTATTGGAAAAAATACTGGTTGCCAAGGGCTATTTGGTCGCAAACACAGCAACATCTATAACAGACATTCAGTCTCTAGTGGAGAACAGCACCGACATTGTTATTTTCAATATTGACAGCCCAAAAAAATATTTCCAGGATATTCGTTGTCTTAGTCAAAAACAGTCGCTTCCGATTATAATTTTTGCTTCTGATGATACCGTCGACACCATCAATCAAATTATTAAGTCCGGTGTCAGCGCTTATGTGGTCAACAGCGGCGAACCCAACCGCATCGACAGCATTATCAATATCGCCATCGCAAGATTCAATGAGCAACAACGGCTTAAAAATGAACTTGAAAAAACAAAATCCAGGCTTGAAGAAAGAAAGCTGGTGGATCGGGCCAAAGGCATTTTGATCAAAACCCGTGGATTTACCGAAGACGATGCTTATCACACCTTGAGGAAACTGGCGATGGACCGCAATATCGCGATTGGGGAAATGGCGAAAAACGTTATCGCCATGGCTGAACTGCTTAAATAAAATCTTTTAAGGCAAAAGGCAAAAGGCAAAAGGCAAAAGGCAAAAGGCAAAAAAATTATTGCACCTTTCGCCTTTTACCCTTCACCTTCTATGCTCTATTTGTCCAACTGCCGAGTAATTATGATATTTTTTTAAACCAGCCTTTAACAACAGGCCAGCCGCGCGTCAGCCATAGATCGACCACGAAAGCCGCCGCCGGTTTAATCTGCCTGCCAAGCGCCTTGGCGTAAGACCATAGCCTGTCTGCAAGCGATGCGTCGGTGCTGTCGCGCAACTCTAAATAACGTGAACCCCAACCATTAATAAACACCGGTTTAAACAGCCACATTTCCAGGATAGCGGTCACCCACATGAATATGAATGAAACGCCCATGCCCATACCGGCGAAAATCACCAGCCAGGCAAACATCGGGTGAATCTTGGTCAGCCACCATGACAATATATCGGCGACAAGAAACACATAAGGCATGCCGATCGCAATACACTTATATTGCGTTGTGGTGGTCTCGGCAAAACTGAAAATAAGCCCGACGAACATAAAGATAAAGCTGATACCGAACATATGCACATGCGAAACCCGTGTTAATGACGCGAATGTGGCGCCGGTATCCTCTGTAGTTAAGGCTTTTAAGTTCTCAAATTCGGTAAAATCCGGTATGCCGGACGCCTCCTTGTTATGGCACATCACACAACGGCTCTCGATTATTTTATCGATGCCCTCCGACTTGTAATCATCGCTATCGGCGCCTTCCCTAACCCATTCCATGATCTTAAAACGCTCCAGTTCCGGCGCGTTATCCTTCATCGAGCCGTTCAGTTTCTGCTCCAAAACAGTGCCTGAGCGGTTACCGTAATAACTGTAAACAATATCGTCGACAGAGAGGCCGAACTTGCCGTCGGCCATGCCGTGAGTAAACAATATCTGGATTAACGCGAAAAGATAACCTATGCCAACCGTACACAAATAACCGGTAAACAACACCTTGATAGGCGTATCGTGGTCTTTTAGGGGAGTAAATTTTGTAGTCATAATGTCAATTGATAGTTTGTTGTTTACGGGTTCAAGGCTGAAAAACTATTGGCCTTTCCTTATTTACTCGATCAAATCCTTCGCCTGCTGCTTCTGCTTTTGGCGTCCCTGTGCGGTTATTCTGCCAGCAAAGCCGTCCACATTCCATCACACGTTTCCGTCTTATCGCGATTACCCAACCGCATCAACGCTACTTGTCCAAGCCGACATAAAGACTCTGCGACTATAACAGCGAGGTCTTACCTAAGGATCGTGCATAAATTAATTTAGGCAATTACCATGAAGAGCATGAAGGACATGAAGACTTAAACCTTTCATGCCGCTTCATGTCCTTCATGGTTAAAAATGAAAAATAAAACTTGC